>WGBK01000176.1 GCA_015494335.1 Gammaproteobacteria bacterium
TGCTGGAACAGCTCGCCGAACAGCGGGACATCACCCACGCCGGGTACCGCCGCGTCGTCGTTGCTGCTGCGGTTCTGCATCAGCCCGCCGATGACCACCACCTGGCCGCTGCGCGCGCGCACAACGGAATCGGATTCACGCACGGTACTCAAAGCCAGCGGCAACTGCTGGCTCTGGCCGGAGACGGTGATGTTCTTGTTCTGGTCGGAAACCTCGCTGACGCTGGGATGGATGTGCAGGATGACATCACCTTCCTCGCTGATCTGCGGCGTCACATCCAGCGCGATGCCGGAGAAGAACGGGGTCAGCGTGATGTCCGGCGAGGTTACCGTGGAGGAGGCGTTGGACGAAGTAGTCGACGAGATGTCGGTGACGAAGAACTCGTCGGAACCGACCTTGATCACCGCCTTCTGGTTGTTCAGGGTCGAGATACGCGGACTTGACAGCACCTGGACTTCGCCCTGGGTGCTTAGCAATCGGATCAGGGCACCGAAATCGGCGCTGGCACCGCCGATCGCGAACAGGTTGCCGAATGCGGCGTTCTGGCCGGTGAGCATCGCCGCCCGGCTGAGCTGGCCATTGGCATCGTAGAGGCTGGCATTGCCGTCACTGATACCGGCCTGGCCGACAAACAGCTGATCACCGCTGCGCGACAGGGCCGCCCAGTCGATGCCCGACTGAAAGCCGTCGTTGAGGCGCACCTCGACAATCTTGGCTTCGAGGATGACCTGGCGTTGCATATTGGCCTGGGCACGCTGCAGATAGGCTTCGACATCGCGCAACTCTCCCGGCATGGCGCGCACGACGACCAGCCCGGCAAGACGGTCGACCACCACCGAGCGCCCCTCGCCCTCACCGATGATGGACTCCAGCGTGGCGCGCAATCCGGACCAGAAATCCGCCTGGCTACGGGTCCGGATACGACTGGATTCGGCGTTGGTGGAGCCTCGCTTGCCGCCCTCGCCCTGTTTCGACTCGCCTTCCGCGGGCGCTTCCGCCAGCTGACCCGAGCTGACGCTCATGCTGGACTGACCACTGCGATTCACGTTCAGATAGTTGACCGCGAAGATACGCGACTGGATGCGTGCCGGCAGCACGATATAGCCGTTATCCGTGCGCCGATATTCGTAGCCGTAGACCTCCCGCGTCAGTTTCAGCACATCCTCGATGGTTACCTGCTTGAGATCGAGGCTGATGCGGCCGCTGACCGCCGGATGCACCACCATGTTGACGCCGGTATCGGCAACCAGGCTCATGAAGAAGACATCGGCCGGCGCATTGGCCACGGAAATGTCGAAGCGGGGTTCCGGGGCCGGCTCGTCCAGCGGTGGTGCGGGCGGCACCAGTTCGTCGAGAATCGCCGCCGGCGCGGGAGCGGGATTCTGCCGGTTCGCCTGGCTGCTGGCATCCAATTCCTTGCGGATGCTTTCTTCGGTCTGCTCAAGACTGCCGCCGTTGGGGCTGGCGCATCCGGCCAGCAGCAGTATCGGGAGCAGGGCGATAGGGAGAAAGCGGTAACTCATGTCGGTTCACCGGGTACGGGTTTTCTTCATCTCGAGACGGTCGGTCCCGAGCTTGAGGACGATCTTCCTGCCCTGACGCGACAGGCGCACACGGTCGCGTTCGATGGCGACCAGTTTCGCGCCATCGATGCGATCGCCGACCGCCAGCAGCCGATCATTGATGATGGCTCGACGGCGCAGGGAGGAAAAGAGAATGGAATGAAGCCGCAAGGGCTCCTGCTTCGGGGCCGGCTTGCCGGGTCCGGAAGCGGCCTGTTTCTGTTTTTCCTGGCGATATTTCCGCAGGGCAAAGGCCGGCGGTCGCATCGGATCCCGGGCCGACTTGCCGGCAACAGGCGTGTTCGCGGCAACAGGCGCAACTGCACGGTTCGCATCGAGCTGGGCAGCCTGTAACGGCAGCACCGCCAGCAACAGCAGAAGTGACAGTGACAGGCGCATGACTACAACCCCACCCAGGCGCGACTGCTGCTGACCGTGGACAGGTTCAGCTCGACCTCGATCACCGGGTATTCGCGAGCCGTCAGTTCCACCCGGTTCCACATCAGCTGCCAGGGCAGCTGTTCGAGCTGCTGCAACCAGTCGAGGATATCGGCATAGCGGCCCTGCAGTCGCACCTGCATTACATGGCGATAGAGGGCCGGTTGTTCCTGCAGGGCTTCCTCATCCTCGTCCATGGCCGGGTTGGCCTGCCCGCCTGACTCCTGTACCGGATCTGCCGTCTCCGTGCCCTGTTCGGGTCGGAACAGGGGCTCGACGGCAAGGCGGCGCAGTTGCAGCAGCTTGAGGCGAGGCGCCGCATCGATCATGCCGCGCATCAGCTCGAACATCTGCTCCGGGGCCACCAGGCTTTCGGTACCCTCGTCCAGTTGCTGCCGCAGCAGCTGCAACTGCTTGCGCAGCTGCTCGATGCGGGCCTGCTGTTCATGGTGCACACCCTGATCGAGGCGCTTGCGAATGCCATCCCGGGCCGCGACAAGAGCCTGCAATTCGCTGGCCTGCTGCTGGTTCGACTGCTGCAGGCTGCGGGTTTTCGGCACCAGGCTCTCGTACACCAGCATCCACCAGAGGAACAGCAGCAGGACTACGGCCGTGAGGCCGAGCAGCAGCCGCTCGCGCAGGCTGAGCCGATCGAAGCGTTCGAACCATCCGTTGCGGCTAGCCGTCATGTCGTTCCACCCGGGTGGCCGCCCTGAATTCCAGTTTCCAGTCGTATTGCGTCGAGCGCTGGATCTCGAAATCCTCGAAGGCGCGGTCGGAGAAGACCCTGCTGCGGCGCAGCATCTCGAAATAGCGCGGCACCTCGGCGGCCTTAAGCGCTGCGCCCTGCAGGCTCAGATCCCGTTCCGAGAGACGGATCTGTTCCAGCCAGACCCCTTCGGCCCGCGTTTCGGACAGGGCCAGCAGCGGTTGCGAGAAGCCCTCGCCACCGCCGAATCGCTGCTCGGCCACATAGTCGATGACTCGTCGGTGGTTCTGCAGCAGTCGACGCAGCCGGGTCTCGCGCCTTGCCCACTGGTCGTCGGCGAGCAGCGCATCGAGCTTCTTCTGCAATCCCGCCAGATCCTTCTGCAGATCCTGCTGCTGTTGCTGCAACTCGGCGGCGCGGCTCTCGGCGGCGTCCAGACGCCCCTGCAGATATAAGCCCGACAGCCCCAGCAGCAGGAACAGACCGACCAGTACCACGATCAACTGGCGCGCCGACAGCCACAGGCGCTGCGGCCGGAAACGCGGCTGGTAGAGGTTGATATCCTGCTTCATGGCTTCTGCACCCCGCGCAGTGCGGCGCAATAGGCCGGGAAGGGATGCGGGTCCAGGTCGCGGGCGGATTCGCCGCCCACCCGCTGCAGTTCGATGAAATCCACATCGAAGCCGACGAAATTCTGCAGGTACTTGGCCATGCGCTCGGTGGCTGCGTTTTGCGGATACATCCGCAACTGTCGCGGCAACGGCAGGTCATAGGTGGATTCGAAGTAATCCATCGAACGCTGCAACTCCAGCAGCACCTGGTCATAGAGGCTCTCGCTGTCCTCCCCGGCCGACTGGATGTCGAGCAGGCCGATCTTGAAGTCGCGCGCCACATACAGATCCTTGCCGTGATAGAGCGTCAGCAGGCCGTCGTGATCGAGGAAGTCGAGCAACGCCAGCGAGCGCCCCTCTTCGAAATCCATGACCCGGCGCAGGTTGCGCAGCACCAGTTCCTGCACGTCGAGCACCTTCAGCTCCAGTCCGCTGCGGGCAATGCGATCAATGTAGCCACGCACCACCGGTTCGCTGGAGACGATGGCGTTGATCTGCTGGCGCGGATTCTTCGGTGTCGGTGGCAACTCGAACACCTCGATCACGGCTTCCTCGACATCGAAGCTGAGCAGGTCCTTGATCTTCCACTTGACCGCCTCGATCAGCTCGCTGTCCTCGACCGGCGGGCGCTCGAGCTGCAGGATCTGCACATCGTGGCGCGCCATCAGGCAATGGCAACGGGCCTTGCCAAGACGGTTCTCGTCCACCCACTCGGTCAGCACGCGAACCTGTTCCGCCTCGCCGGAAGCGGGCAGGAAATCCCAGCGGCGGATGCGTCCGGCCTCGCGTCCCCGGTCCGGGATCTCGACCACGGCAACGCCGGTCGGCAAAAAATCCACGCCGACGATTCCGCCTGGTCCGGAAAATGAAGAAAACAGCCCTGACATGTGAGGTTCTTTGTGTGGTCCCGCTGTTGTTATAGTCGCTATTGCGCAGGCCGCGAGCCGCGAAACGGGCCCGCAGGAGCAACAATGCTTAGATCCTGCTTGAAAAACAGGCCGTAACTTGTTGTTGTTGCAGGGAGATTAGCCGCTTGACCACAGAATTCAAGTTTTTTTGACGCCGCCAGAGCCGATGTTCCATATCATCCTCCACGAGCCGGAGATTCCACCCAACACCGGCAACATCATCCGCCTCGCGGCCAACACCGGCTGCAGCCTGCACCTGGTCGAGCCCCTGGGTTTCGAGATGGACGAGAAGCGCCTGCGGCGGGCCGGGCTGGACTATGCCGAATGGACCCGGGTGGAGCGTTACCCGGACCTGGAAAGCCTGCACCGGCAGCTCGATTACCGGCAATTGCATGCCTTCAGCACCCGCGGCAGGCAACATCACTGCTCGGTGACCTATCAGCCGGGGGATGCCCTGCTGTTCGGGCCGGAAACCCGCGGGCTGCCGCGCGAGCTGTTGGCCAGTCTCCCCGAGGAGGCGGTACTGCGCCTACCGATGCAACCGGGCTCGCGCAGCATGAACCTGTCGAATTGCGTGGCGGTGGTGGTCTACGAGGCCTGGCGGCAACAGGGTTTTGCCGGGGGAAGATAAGCGGGCTACCGGCTGGGTCGGCGTCAGCTCTCGGGCTTGAGCTCACGGTTTTCCAGGTCCTGCACCGCCCGGGCCGGCGACTTGCCCTCGTAGAGTACCTGGTAGACCTGTTCCATGATCGGGATCGCCACGCCCCGGGCTGCCGCCATGGCCTGCACGGCCCGAGCGGCACGATAGCCCTCGACGGTCTGGCCGATGCTCTCGATAGCCTGCTCGATGCTTTCGCCGCGACCGATAGCGAGGCCGAAGCGCCGGTTGCGGCTCTGGTCGTCGGTACAGGTCAGGATCAGATCCCCGAGGCCGGACAGGCCCATCAGGGTCTGCGGTCGCGCCCCGTAGGCCTCGCCGAAACGCATGGTTTCGGCCAGCCCGCGGGTGATCAGCGCGGCACGGGTATTGGCGCCGAAGCCGAGTCCGTCGGCGGCCCCGACGGCAATCGCCAGCACATTCTTCAAGGCGCCGCCGATCTCCACGCCGATGATGTCGTCCGAGGTATAGCAGCGGAAATGCCCGCCGTGCAGCAGTTCGGCGAATTCCCGCGTGGCCTCGGGCCGGTTGCCCGCGCAGGTGACCGAGGAAGGCAGCCCGCGCGCCACCTCGGTGGCGAAGGTCGGTCCGGAGATGACGCCGTAACAACAGCTGCCCAGCTCCTCGATCACCAGTTCGTGGAGGAATTTTCCGGTCTCGATCTCGAAGCCCTTGCTGGCCCAGAACACCCGTACCTGGTCATCGATCAGCGGCTTCAGGCGTTGCAGGAATTCACGGTAGGCCTTGCTGGGAATGACGATCAGTAACTGCCGCAAACCCTTCACGGCTGCAGCCAGGTCGGCCTCGGGACGGATCTTGTCGGACAGCGGGATACCGGGTAGAAAGGCGCGATTCTCGCGATCGCGCCGCAGCGCCTCGATATGCTCGGGCTGGTGGCCCCACAGGCGTACCGGGTGACCGTTGCGCGCCAGCTGGGTCGCCAGCGCCGTGCCCCAGGAGCCGGCGCCGAGTACCGCGATCTCGTCCGCAGCGCTCACGCTCGACTCAGTGCTTGGTTTTCGCTTCGTCGTCGGCCGCGTCGCCCTCGGCCTGCTGCTTCTGCATGGCCTGGGCGTAGAGGGCGTCGAAGTTGACAGGGTTCAGCAGCAGCGGCGGGAAGCCGCCCCGGTTGGTCAGGTCGGAGACCACTTCGCGGGCATAGGGAAAGAGGATGGTCATGCACTGGGCGCCGAGGATGTACTTGGTATCCTGCTCGTTGAAGCCGGCTATATTGAACAGGCCCGCCTGCTGCACTTCGACCAGGAAGGCCGTCTTGTCGTTGTTCTTGACGGTGGCGGTAATGCTCATGACCACCTCGTATACGCCGTCGGATACCTTTTTGCTGGCGTTGTTGAGGTTGAGCTCGATCTGCGGCTCCCAGCTGTTGAAGGCGAACACGGAGGGCGTGTCCGGCGACTCGAAGGAGACGTCCTTGATGTAGAGCTTCTGGATGGAGAATTGCTGCTCGGTGGAGGCCTGGGCGGCGGCTTGGGGATCGGCTTGATCGGTCATGTTGGGCTTCACTCGTGGTTGGTTCGACAGGCGCCAGGGGCGCGAAAAACGCCGCAAGCGTAGCAGAAAGCAACCGCCGAGTCAGCGACCTATGCGCTGCGAGGAAATCAGCCGGCGAGCAGGGGATCCAGCTGGCCGGCGCGGTCCAGCGCCTGCAGGTCGTCGAAGCCGCCCACATGGGTGTCGCCGATGAAGATCTGCGGCACCGTCATGCGGCCGTTGCTGCGCTGCAGCATCTCGTCGCGGGCGCCCTCGACCTGGTCGATGCGGATTTCGGTGTAGCTCACCTTCTTGGCATCGAGCAATTTCTTGGCCCAGGTGCAGTAGGGGCAGAAGGCACTGCAGTAAATGACGACGTCTACCATTATTTCTTCTTCCGGTTCTTGCCTTTGTTCTTGCGGTTGCCGGGGCGCACCACCGGCAGGTGCTGGTCGGCCCAGGCCATGATGCCGCCGGCGAGATTGTAGACCTGCTCGAAACCGGCGCGACGCAAACGGCGCGCGGCGCTGGCGGAGCGACTGCCGCTGCGGCAATAGACCAGCACCGTGCGATCCTTGTGGGGTTCCAGTTCGGCCATGCGCTTGGGCAGCTCGCCCATGGGGATGTGCAGCGCGTCGGCGATGATGCCGTCCTTGACTTCCGAGTTCTCGCGCACGTCGAGAATCAGCGGATCCTCGTCATTGATGATGCGCGTGGCGATCAGCGGACCCACCGCCTTGAAGCCCGCAGTCAGGTTACGGTATTCGTTGAACAGCACCGCCGCCAGCGCCAGCACGAAGGCCAGCGACAGCAACGCATGGTTGGCTATGAACTCGAGGATCTGGGACAGCATCAGAGGGTCTGGGACAACATCAGTTCGTGCAGAACACTTCTTGCATCATGCTGATCAGCCGCAACGTGCGCGCGTCACCGACGCGGTAATAGACACGATTGGCATCCTTGCGAGAGGACAGGATGCCCTTGTCGCGCAGGATCGCCAGGTGCTGGGATATATTGCTCTGGGAGGTACCGACGCTCTCCACGATACCCTGCACGCTGACCTCCTGGTCACCAAGGGTGCAGAGGATCTTCAGGCGCAGCGGATGCGACATCGCCTTCAGCGAACGCGAGGCGCGTTCGATGTCTTCTTCGCGGGTCAACAGCTGCGGCGTTTCGCCGGGGAGTACACTATCGAGCTTCATTGTGACTATTTAATCAATTACTTATATTAGGCAACCATTATGGTGTATGCCCCGGCCTTTGTCTAGCAGACAACCATCAAATAAGTACGGGGATTCGAACCATTCGTCCGATTCGGGCCCGGTCGCCATTTGGCGGCATTTTGGTTATCATCCAGTGCCTCGCCTGCTCCCTGCGAAACACCCCCTGATGCGCCTGCCGATCCTGCTATTCCTCTGTCTTGGCCTTGCCACGCAGGCCGTCGCCTCGAGCGACCAGCGCGAACTCAAGCAGCGCCAGCTCAAGCAACTCAACCAGCGCATCGAACAGCTGAGACAACAGCTCGAGAACAAGCAGAACAGCAAGTCGGAACAGGCGCGCAAGCTGCGCCAGGTCGAGAAACGAATCGGCAAGCTGGCCCGCGACATGCGCAGCACCCGCCAGGCCATCCGCAAGCAGCAGAAGCAGCTCGACCAGCTGCAAAAGCAGAAACGCGATTTGCAGCAATCCATGGCCGAGCACCGCCGCCAGCTGGCCGAATACATCCGCAACGCCTACCGACAGGGGCGCAACGAGCAGCTCAAACTGCTGTTTTCCCAGAGCGATCCGACCCGGCTGCAGCGCAATCTTGCCTACTACCGATACCTGGGTCGCCAGCGCGAGCAGTTGATCGACCAGTCAAAGCAGGATTTCGAGGTACTGAGGCAACATGAGGCGCGCATCGCCAAGGCACGGCAGGCCCTGCAACATGAACTCGACCGCCAGCGCAAGCAGAAGCAGCGCCTGGACCGGGACCGCGAGCAGCGCCGCCGCATTCTTGCCGAGCTGGACAAGGAACTGACCCGCAAGGGCCGCAAGCTGGCCCAGCTCGAGGAGAACGCGCGCAACCTGCGGCAATTGATCGACTCCCTCGGGCAACTGCTCGAGAAGGCTCCTGCCACGACCCGGCCGCAACAGAAATTCTCCAAGCTGCGCGGCAAGCTGTCCTGGCCGGTCAAGGGCAAGGTGCGCAAGCTGTTCGGCAAGCGCAAGCCGCCTTCCAACCTGCGCTGGCAGGGCGTGCTGATCCTGGCTCCGCCCGGCAACAATGTGCGCGCCGTGGCGCGCGGACGCGTCGCCTTTGCCGACTGGCTGCGCGGTTACGGCAACCTGATCATTATCGACCACGGCGACGGTTACCTGTCGCTCTACGGCCACAACGAGGCCCTGTTCAAGCAGACCGGCGAATGGGTGGAACCCGGCGATATCATCGGCAGCATCGGCGACAGTGGCGGCCAGCGGGAACCGGCGCTGTACTTCGAGATCCGTCGCAAGGGCAAGCCGCTCAATCCCTCGCGCTGGTGCCGCAGCCGCAACTGGTTCCGCAACCTGTCCTGAGCCGGCCCCGGGTGAACATTTCTCCATCCAGTGGGTCAAAACGGTCCGTTTGGGCTACAATAGCCGACTGATTCGAAAGGAGAATTCCATGTTCAAGCACCTGAGGTCGTCCACCCTGTTCATTTCCGGCATGCTGATCGGCCTGACCCTGGCCATCGGCCACAGCGTGTTCGCGCTGAAGGACGAGCAACAGCAGGCCCAGAGCATCCCCTACGAGGAGCTGCAAACCTTCACCGATGTCATGTCCCGTATCAAGCAGGACTATGTCGAACCGGTGAAGGACAAGAAACTGCTCGAGGACAGTATCCGCGGCATGCTCGCCGGACTCGATCCCCATTCGGCCTACCTCAACCCCGAGGAATTCAAGGAACTGCGAATCGGCACCACCGGCCAGTTCGGCGGACTCGGCATCGAGGTGACGATGGAAGGCGGCCTGGTCAAGGTGGTGGCGCCCATCGATGATACCCCGGCCTCGCGCGCCGGCATCAAGGCCGGCGACCTGATCATCCGCATCGACGACAAGCCGGTGAAGGGCCTCACCCTCAACGACGCGGTCAAGCTGATGCGCGGCAAGCCCGGCACCGACATCAAGCTCACCATCGTGCGCGAAGGCGAGCCGGAAACCATCGAGATGACCATCACCCGCGAGATCATCCGCACCAAGAGCGTCAAGAGCCGCTCTCTGGAACCCGGCTTCGGCTATGTGCGCATCTCCAGCTTCCAGTCCCGCACCGCCACCGACCTGCTCAAGGCCATCAGCGAACTGCAGGACAAGGAAACCCTGAAGGGCCTGGTGCTCGACCTGCGCAACAACCCCGGTGGCGTGCTCAATGGCGCGGTGGGCGTATCCGACGCCTTCCTCGACGATGGCCTGATCGTCTACACCAAGGGCCGCGTTGCCGACTCCAACATGAAGTACACGGCCACGCCCGGTGACGCCCTCAACGGCAAGCCGCTGGTGGTGCTGGTCAACGGCGGTTCCGCCTCGGCTTCCGAGATCGTCGCCGGCGCCCTGCAGGATCACAAGCGGGCCATCATCATGGGTCGCAAGACCTTCGGCAAGGGCTCGGTGCAGACTATCCAGGAACTGCGCAACGGCGGTGCCGTGAAACTCACCACCGCCCGTTACTTCACCCCCAGCGGCCGCTCGATTCAGGCCCAGGGCATCGAACCCGACATCAAGCTGCGCGCCATCAAGCTCGCCAAGATCAACAAGGACGGGCCCAAGTTGCTGAAGGAAAAGGATCTCGAACGCCATCTGGCCAACCCCAACGGCGGCAGCGAAGAAAAGGCCAGCAAGGCAGAAGAGGCCAAGAAGAAGGCCGAAGAGATCGATCGAGCCGAGACCGAGCTGTCGCAGAAGGATTACCAGCTCTATGAAGCCCTGACCCTGCTCAAGGGCCTTTCCATCGCCGAACAGATGAAACAATAGGCAAGGAAGCGTCATGATGCGCCGCCTGCTGATCGCCTTGCTGCTGACGCTGCCAGGCCTTGGCCAGGCGGCGCAAAAACCCTTGCTGGCGCTGGTCATCGACGACCTGGGCTATTCCTGGAATCAGGCGCGGCAGGCCCTGGAGCTGCCCGGCAACCACAGCTACGCCATCATCCCCGACACCCTCTACGACGAACGCATCGCCCGTCTCGGGGCGCGCATGAAGAGGGAGCTGCTGCTGCACATCCCGATGCAATCCTCCAGCAACCTCGCGCTGGAACCCACCACCCTCAACGACGGCATGGACGAGAACGAGCTTACCGCCCAGGTCGAACGCATGCTGCGCCGCCTGCCCAAGGTACGCGGCATCAACAACCACATGGGCAGCCGTCTCACCAGCGAGGGCTACATCATGCGCCCGGTGATGGAAACCATCCGCCGGCTCGACCCGTCGCTCTACTTTCTCGACAGCAAGACCACCGGTCACAGCCAGGCCTACCTGCAGGCCCTGTTGACGGGCGTGCCGACCCTGCAGCGCGATATCTTCCTCGACAATGATCCGCAGCCGGAAGCCATGGCCATCCAGGTCCGTCGCTGGCAGCGCAAGGCCGAGAAACAGGGCTGGGCCATCGCCATTGCCCATCCGCATCAGGCCACCCTCGACTACCTGCAGCAGGTGCTCCCGAAACTGCTTGAAAACTACCGCATGGTGACCCTTTCACAATTGTTCGCCCTGCTCAACCCGGAGAAGACCACATGGCCAAAACAGTACTTGTCCCGCTTGCCGATGGCTTCGAGGAACTCGAAGCCATAA
>WGBK01000177.1 GCA_015494335.1 Gammaproteobacteria bacterium
CTGCGCGATCTCGACAGCGGTCAACCACTGGATCTGGTACGGCTCACGCCGGTGCTCATCGGCAGCTTCATCCCCGGCAACGGCGAGGATCGCCGCGTGGTCGATTTCGAGGAAATCCCGCCGCAGCTGGTCGATATCCTGCTCAGTGTCGAGGACCGCCGCTTCTACGAGCATCATGGCGTCAGCCCGATGTCGATCCTGCGCGCCCTGTGGGCCAACCTGCGTGCCGGGCGCACCGTGCAGGGCGGCAGCACGCTGACCCAGCAGCTGGCCAAGAACCTGTTCCTGTCCTCCGAGCGCTCGCTGTGGCGCAAGGCCAACGAGGCCCTGCTGGCGCTGATGTTGGAGCTGCGCTTCGACAAGAACACGATCCTCACCGCCTATGTCAACGAGGTCTTTTTACTGCAGCACAACCGTGTGGCGGTGCATGGCTTCGCTCTGGCCAGCCGATTGCTGTTCCACCAGCCCCTGAACGAACTGGATACCGACCAGCTGGCGCTGCTGGTGGGCATGGTCAAGGGGCCGGGTGTCTACAATCCGATCCAGCACCCGAAACGGGCTTTGAAGCGTCGCAACCAGGTGCTGGCCATACTGCGCGATGCCGGGCGCATCGACGAAGCCCGCTACCGCGAGCTTGCCGCCCGTCCCCTGGGCGTGGCGAAACAGTTGCCGCCGGTGAATCCCTTCCCGGCCTATCTCGACCTGGTGAAGAAGCAGCTGGCGCGCAACTACTCGGCGGAAGACCTGTCGGAGCAGGGGTTGCGCGTGTTCACTGCCTTCGACCCGCTACGCCAGCTGTCGCTCGAAGCCGGCCTGAAACGCGGCTTGCGCCGCTTCGATCGGCCGCAGCTGCAGGCCGCTGTGGTGCTGGCCGACTACCTGTCCGGCGAACTGCTGGCGCTGGTCGGCGACCGCCAGACCGATTACCCCGGTTTCAACCGCGCCATTCTGGCCCAGCGGCCGATCGGTTCCCTGATCAAGCCGATGCTGCTGTACGGTTTGCTGCAGAAGGGGCTGACCCTGGCCACGCCGGTGGAGGATCAGGCGATCCGCATCGAGCAGTCCGACGGCAAGATCTGGGAACCGGCCAATTACGACAAGAAGCTGCACGGCGAAATGACGCTGTACCAAGCCTTCATCAAGTCCTACAACCTGCCTTTCGTGCGCCTTGGCGTGAAACAGGGCGGTCTCGAGGCCCTGGCGAACAACCTGCAGAAACTCGGCCTGCTCAAGCGGTCGGTGGTGTATCCTTCGATGCTGCTCGGCGCCACGCCGATGACGCCTTTCGAGGTGGCTCAGCTCTACCAGGCGATTGCCAACAGCGGCTATTTCGCGCCGCTGAGCACGCTGCGCGGCGTGGTCGACAAGCAGGGTCAGCGACTGACCCGGGTGCCACTGTCCTCGCGTTCGCTGTATGATCGCAGTGACATGATCCAGGTGCAGCGGGCGATGATCGGTGTGACGGAAGAGGGCACGGCGCGCTATCTGGCCCAGCGCTTCCCGCAGCAGACCCTGGCCGGCAAGACCGGCACCACGGACGATGCGCGGGATTCCTGGTTCGCCGGCTTTACCGACCGCCTGCTGACGGTGGTATGGCTGGGCAGCGACGGCAACCAGCCGATCGGCCTGACCGGCTCCTCCGGGGCATTGCGCGTCTGGGCTGATGTGATGGACGAGGTCGGCATCACCCCGTTGCGGCTCGAGGAAGACCCGCAGCTGGAATGGCATTATGTCGACCGCTACAGCGGCGGTCTGTCGTCCCGGGGCTGCAAGAACAGCGTGCTGTTGCCCTTTCGCAAGGGGCGGGCGCCCGATTTTCGCAGTGCCTGCATCGAAACCAACCTGATCCAACGGGCTATTCAATGGCTACAAGAATCCTTCTGACGATTGCCCTGCTGCTGCTCAGCGCCTGCGTCAAGCCGCCGCCGGTGGAACGCACGGAAACCTATCACCGGCCGCCGCCGGAGAAGCAGCAGGCCGCACCCAAACGCGCGCCGTTGGCGTTGCAGAAAAAGGCCATCCAGGCCATCAACGACCAGCGCTACGACGAGGCTATCGGCTACCTTCAGCGCGCGATCAAGATCGACCCGCGCGACGCGCGCAGCTGGCATTACCTGGCCCAGGTGTACTGGCACATGCAGGATTTCCCGCAATGCCGCGCCATGGTGCGGCGGGCGATGAGCTACAGCCAGCAGGACAAGGATCTGCAGCAGGCCAACAAGACGCTGCTGCAGCAGTGCTTCGAGGAAGGGCAGTAACGGGTGGCTAGCCCGCATATCTCACCACCCTCCTACTGTGGCGGCCCAATGCCTCGGCCTGGCTGGCTTTCGCTCGGTCGGAGTGCTCGACATGGTGTCGACCATGCCTGCGCGCTCCTTGGTCGCGAAAGCCACCCATGCCGCAGCCTTGATCCGCCTCGCTACGAACGGTGGTGAGATATGCGGGCTAGGCTCGCCAGCGAGCTGGATGTCGATGCCGTACTCGGTGAACAGGGCATCATTGCCGAACACATCCCCGGTTTTCAGCCGCGGCAGGCGCAGATCGACATGGCCCGGCAAATCGCCGAGGCCATCGAAAGCGGCGAAAGCCGCATCATCGAGGCCAGCACCGGCATCGGCAAGTCCTTCGCCTATCTGACCCCGGCCTTTCTGTCCGAAGGCAAGGTGCTGATCTCCACCGGCACCAAGACCCTGCAGGATCAGCTGTTCCACAAGGATATCCCGCTGATCAACAAGACCATGGTCTCGGGCAAGCAGATCGCCCTGCTCAAGGGGCGCTCCAACTACGCCTGCCCCTACCGCATTCGCAAGCACCGGCAGCTGCGGCGCTTCCAGACCCGCGAACTGGCGCCGGTTTTCGACGCCCTTTCGGAATGGGTGGCGACCACGCGGACCGGGGATATCGCCGAGTTTTCCGGCATTGCCGAGAACGAATCCCTGTGGTTCTTCGCCACTTCCAATGCCGACAACTGCCTCGGCGCCGAGTGCCCGGACTACGAGGATTGCTTCGTCGCCAAGGCACGGCGAAAGGCTCAGGATGCCGATGTCATCGTCATCAACCACCACT
>WGBK01000178.1 GCA_015494335.1 Gammaproteobacteria bacterium
ATGTACAGATCCTGCTTGCTGTAGGGGATTTCGATACCCTCATCGTTGAAACGGTTGTAGATGGCTTCGAGCAGACCGTCGATGGCGCGGCCGCGCAGTTCGGGGTTTTCGACCCAGCACAGCAGTTCGCAGTCGAGGCTGGAGGTGCCGAAGGCGCGAAAGCGGACCCTCGGTTCGGGATGGGGGCAGACCAGCTCGCTGGCCAGCGCGATCTCCATCAGCAGGCCGCGCACCCGGGCCATGTCCGAGCCGTAGGCGACGCCGACCGGGATGCGAATGCGGTATTTCTCGTGAGGGCCGCCGGATTCGTTGATGACCTTGGAATTGCCCATGATGGAGTTGGGGATGGTCAGTTCGACATCGTCGCGGGTCAGGATGCGGGTGCTGCGGATGCCGATATCGGTCACCTTGCCGCGTTCGCCGCTGTCGAGCACGATGTAGTCGCCGATCTTGTAGGGTGCGTCGGTGAGTATGAACACGCCGGAGATGAGGTTGGCGATGGTGTCCTTGGCGGCAAAGCCGATGGCGATGCCGGCCACGCCCGCCGAGGCCAGCCAGGCGGTCATGTCGATGCCCCAGGCGCTGAAGATCATGTAGGTGGCGATGGCGATCACCAGCAGCGTGGCCAGGTTGTCGAACAGCGGCAGCGTGCGCGGCTGGATGAAGCCAGTGGACTTGTGACGGGCGATGGCGTGCAGCAGGATCTTCGAGAAGCGGATTGCGAACAGCATCCAGATCAGGATGCTGATGCTCTGCAGTACCGCCATGATGTTGCCCTGCACCGCCTCACTCCAGGGCGTCAGGCGCACCGCGATGGACCAGCCGATCATCAGCAGCATGTAGAACAGCGGCGGGCGGATGATTTCCACCAACTGGTCGTCGAAGGCGAAGGATGTCTTGCGTACCAGGCGCCGCAGCAGGGCCACCAGCAGGCCGGTCAGCAGCCAGGCGACGAGAAAGGAGACGATGGCGACCACGGCCGCCCTGAGCCATGGGTTGCTACCCAGCAGGTCGAGCAGGGGTTGTATGCGTTGTTCCAGGTTGTCGTTCACAGGTTCAGCCCCCCTGTTGTTGTTCTTCCAGTTCCTCCCAGCGAGTAAACAGGGTTTCCATTTCCTTTTCCAGTGCAGAAAGCTCCTGTTGCTTCTGCTGCACCTTCTCTGTCTCCTGCTGGTAGAAGGCGGGGTCGGCCATTTGCTGGTGCAAGTCTTCGATCTGCGCCTCGAGTTTCTCGATTCGTCGCGGCAGGGTCTTGAGTTCCTTCTGTTCGTTGTGGCCGAGGCGGCGGGCCTTCGGTTTCGCTTGGGCTTTTTGCGCCTTGTTCGTGGTTGCGGTCCTTGCCGGTTCGACCACGAGTTCGGGGCGCTGGCGCAGCCAGTCTTCATAGCCGCCGACATAGCGGTTGACTCGGCCCTCGCCCTCGAACACCAGGCAGTAATCGACGATGTGGTCGATAAAGGCGCGGTCGTGGCTGACCAGCAGCAGCGTGCCCTGGAATTCCATCAGCCGTTCCTCGAGCAGCTCGAGGGTGTCGATATCAAGGTCGTTGGTGGGTTCGTCCATCACCAGCAGGTTGAACGGCCGGGTGAACAGCCGCGCCAGCATCAGGCGGTTGCGTTCGCCGCCGGACAGGGTACTCACCGGCGCATTGACCTGGGCCGGGGTGAACAGGAAATCCTTCAGATAGCCGATGACATGGCGTCGGTTGCCGTTGATCTCGACATGGTCGTCGCCGTCGGCCACGTTGTCGCGCACGGATTTTTCCGGGTCGAGGTTTTCCCGTTGCTGGTCGAAGTAGGCGATCTCGAGCTTGCTGCCGATGCGGATGTGGCCGCTGTCCGGTTTCAGGCGGCCGAGCAGTAACTGGATCAGCGTGGATTTGCCGCAACCATTGGGGCCGAGGATGCCGATCTTGTCACCGCGCAGGATACGGGTGGAGAAGTCCTTCACGATCGGTCGGTTTTCCCAGCGGAAGGAGATAGCCTCGGCTTCGATCACGATCTTGCCCGAACGATCAGCCTGCTGGGTGGTGAGGCGGGCGCTGCTGACCCGCTCGCGGCGCTGGGCGCGCTCCTCGCGCATCTTCTCCAGCGCCCGCACCCGGCCCTCGTTGCGGGTGCGCCGCGCCTTGATGCCCTGGCGGATCCAGGCTTCTTCCTCGGCCAGTTTCTTGTCGAACAGTCGGTTGGCGGTTTCCTCGGCGTCGAGCATCTGCTGCTTGGTTTCGAGGTAACGCCGGTAGTCGCCGGGGAAGCTGGCGAGCTTGCCACGGTCGAGGTCGAGGATGCGCGTGGCCAGGGCCTGCAGGAAGGCGCGGTCGTGGGTGATGAAGAGGATGGCGCCGCCGAAGCCCTTGAGGAATTCCTCCAGCCACAGGATCGAATCGATGTCGAGATGGTTGGTCGGCTCGTCGAGCAGCAGCAGGTCCGGCTCGGCGACCAGGGCCTGGGCCAGCAGGGCGCGCCGCTTGAGGCCGCCGGACAGGTCGTCGAAGGGGGTGTCGGCGGGCAGCTTAAGTCGCGACAGGGTGGCCTGGATGCGCTGTTCCAGGTTCCAGCCGTTGTGGGCCTCGATCTCCTGCTGCAGCCGCTGCATGCGGTCCAGCGCGGAGGGATCCTCGGCGGCCTCCAGGGCCGCATGGTGCCAGTCCTTGAGGGTCTGGCTGAGCTTTCCCACGCCCTCGGATACCACATCGTAGACCTTGCCCTGAATGCCGCTGGGCACTTCCTGGGGCAGTTGTGCCACGCGCACGCCATCGTTGCGGATGATCTCGCCGTCGTCGGGTTTCAGTTCGCCGGCGATCAGTTTCAGCAGCGAGGACTTGCCCTCGCCGTTGCGCCCGACCAGGCAAACGCGCTCGCCGCGGTCGATGACCAGGCTGGCGTGATCCAGCACGGGCTGGGTGCCGAAGGCGAGGGAAACCTCCTTGAGGGTGATCAGTGGCATGGGCGCGGGACTCTGAAACGGGTGCGTATTATACGCCTGCCACGCCTTGCGTCTGCTACCAATCCTCGGGTTTGCCGATGTTGATCTGCTTGCCCTCGGCCAGCAGCTTCTGTTGCCGTTCTTCCATCAGGGCGAGATAACTGGGGTATTTGCGATAGTTGCCGTCCAGGCCATAGCGCAGCACATGTTCAAAGTGGAAGGGGTAGAGCAGGGATTCGACGCGGGCGACTTCCTTGCCCTGGTCGAACAGCACCACGCCGGGCCGGTAGCTGAGCTTCAGTGCATCGGCCCAGGCCCTGGGCGTGGTCTTGCGGCCATTGAAATCCACGATCGGCTGCTCCGAGTTCGCATCCAGGCGCACCACCCGGTAGCGTTTCATCTGTTCGACGATCTCCGGCCGCTTGATCAGCTTGTGATGGAAGGTATCGCAGGATACGCAGTCCCGGTCCTCGAAGATCATCATCACCGGTTCGCGCAGTTTGCTGAAGTCGCGGATATCCTCGAACAGCGGGTTATCGATAAAGCGATAGCCGCCGCGTTTCATGTAGGCGCGCTTGTATTCGCTGAAGCTCTGCTTGCGGTAGGCCTGTTGGCGCACGAAGTCGAGGGCGGTGCGGAAGACTTCCGGCGATCGGTAGCCGTTGAGACGCAGTACGGTCCGGTTGTCGTGGTCGAGAAACAGGATAGTTGGCGTGTACTGCACTTTCAGATAGCTGGCGAGCAAACGCTCGGTGGTGTTCAGGTTCTCGTTCATGGCGATCTCGCGATCGCCCTTGATGTTGATGGCAATGGAGTCGAAATCCTTCTGCAGGATCGAGCGTATCGGCTCCTGGTCGAAGAATTCCGCCGTGCGGGCGCAGTAGGGGCAACCGTTGAGGTGGAAGAACAGCATCACATGCTTGCCGGCTTCCTTTGCCTCGTCCACATCCTCGGCGATCTCGAGGAAGGATTCCTTGAACCATTCCGGGGGCTCGTATTCGACGCCGCCGGTGATGCGGCCGGCGGCCGTTGCCGCTGATGAAAGGGTCAGCCCGGGCAGGGCGGTGAACAGCAGCAACAGGACGAGGGAAAAGAGGGGGCGTTTGGACTTGTGCATGGCGGTTTCTTTGGTTTTCTGGCGGTTTTTTCGATTGTATCGTTTAATGGGTGACATGAATGCAACGCAATTTGTTCCATGTGTGGCCGCTTTGCCCTGACGGCCTCCCCAGAGGCCATCGCCGAGTATCTCGACTCGGCGCCTCCCGAGCCCTACGCGCCGCGATACAACATCGCACCGACGCAGCCGGTGCTGGCACGCACGCGCCAGGCGCTGACCCATCTCCGCTGGGGCCTGGTGCCGGCCTGGGCGAAGGATCCGACCATTGGTGCGCGCATGATCAACGCTCGCGCCGAGACGGTGGCGGATAAACCATCCTTTCGCAATGCCTTCCGACGACGGCGTTGTCTGATCCCGGCCACGGGTTTCTACGAGTGGAAACGGGTCGGAGATCGCAAGCAACCCTGGTTCTGCCGTCTCGACCAGCCCCTGTTCTGTTTTGCCGGCATCTGGGAGCTGTGGCAGGATGGTGACGGCAACGAGTTGCGATCCTGCGCACTGTTGACCGCCCCGGCCGAGGGCGCGATGGCGGCCATACACGATCGCATGCCGGTGGTGCTCAACGATGCGCTGCGAGGCCTGTGGATGGATCACCACGACGAAAACATCGCCCGCGCGCAGGCCTGCATCGCCGACCGGGTACGGGATTTCCAATGCTACCCGGTCAGCACCCGCGTCAATTCGCCGACCCGGGAGGGGGCAGAACTGATTGCGCCTCTCGAAGAGGAATGAGCGCCTGCGCGAACCTGGATCAAATGTCGGGATGAATTTGCCGGGCAAATTCGTCTACAATGAAAAAATTGCATCGATAACAATCAATCGCGGCGCTCGCGCGGCGGCGGACATAGAAAAAAGAAGTACATGGGGATTCTGAAGGCAGTACTCACCGTCCTTTTCAAATTGTTGCTGACCGTCGCGCTGGTGCTCGGCGCCATTGCGGCCTGGTTCTACTATCAATCCACCCTTGTTACCGAAAGCAAGGACGACCCGCTGGTCGTCAACGACATCACCACCCTGAATCCGGTTCGCGTCGGCAAGGTGGTGCGTCCGCAGAGCGAGCAGGACATCATCGACGCCATACTCGCCACCGATGGCCCCATATCCATCGGCGGCGGTCGCTACAGCATGGGCGGCCAGAGCGCCTATCCCGCCAGCCTGCATTTCGACATGCGTTCCTTCAATCGCATCCTCGAGGTGGATCCGGAGCACAAGCGCATCCGCGTGGAGAGCGGGGCCACCTGGCGGGATGTCCAGCAGTACATCGACCCCTACAACCTCTCCGTGCGGGTGATGCAGGATTTCAACAACTTCACCGTCGGCGGGTCGCTCAGCGTCAATGCCCACGGACGTTTCAACGAGGAGGGGCCGATCATCGGCAGCGTGCGCTCCCTGCGCATCGTGCTTGCCGACGGAAAGGTCTACGAAGCCTCTCGCGAGACCAATCCCGCCCTGTTCTACGCCGCCATCGGCGGTTATGGCGGCATCGGTGTCATCACCGAGGTGGAGCTGGACCTGACCGACAACATCAAGCTCGAGCGCGAGGTCAAGCGGCTGCAGTTCTACGAATTCCCGAGCGAGTTTCTCTCCCAGGTGCTGGACAACGACCAGGTGGTGCTGCACCAGGGCATCCTCTATCCGCCCAACTACGAAGTGATCCTCGATGTGCTGTGGAAGAAGACGGACAAGCCGCTGACCATTCCGGATCGCCTGCAGAAGCCGGTCAAGCGCAAGTGGTGGTCGCGCCCGCTGGTGGACTGGCTGAGCACCTCCGACCTGCTCAAGCTGCTGCGCCGGCTGGTGGTCGATCCGTGGATCTATGACAAGCCGGAAGTGGTCTGGCGCAACTACGAAACCAGTGCCGATCTGATGTCCAAGGGCTTCTCCACCAGCATCAACAAGACGCTGGCGATGCGCGAGTACTTCATCCCGGTCGACAAGTTCGAGATCTTCGTACTGAAGATGCGCGATATCTTTATGCGCCACAAGGTACCGATACTCAGCGTGACCATCCGCTTCAGCCGCAAGGATGCCGAGAGCCTGCTGTCCTGGGCCAAGACCGATGTCTTCTCGATCATCGTCATCTACCAGCAGGGCAAGGACGAAGGCTCCATCGAGAAGGTCAAGGCCTGGTCCGGGGAGTTGGTGCGCGCGGCGATCGAGTCCGGCGGCAGCTATTACCTGCCGTTCCAGATCCAGCATTCTGTGGAACAGTTCCGCCAGGCCTATCCGCGTTGGGCCGAGTTCATGCAGCTCAAGAAACTGGCCGATCCGGAAAATCGCTTCACCAATCTGCTGTGGGCGCAGAATTTCCCGGAACTCAAGCCGCCGCCGGCGCGCTGGCCGGAGCCGCAGAAGAGCGGGGGCGAAACCGAAACGGATGAAGCAAAAGCGCCATCGACAAGGACCGAACCGCAACCGGTAACCGAGGCAGCCGATGACGGCGAGACCAAAGCGCCCCGGGACTCCGCCATTAAAGCTAACCCGGCTGAACAAGTGTTTGGCGAGGAGGAGTCGGTCAGCGAAGAAGGGCCAAGGCCATGAGAATACTCCACACCATGTTGCGCGTCGGCGACCTCGATCGTTCGATCGCCTTCTACACCGAAATCCTCGGCATGAAGCTGCTGCGGCGCAAGGATTATCCCGACGGCAAGTTCACCCTGGCCTTTGTCGGTTATGGTGACGAAGCCAGCCAGGCGGTGCTGGAACTGACCTACAACTGGGGTGTGGATCACTACGATCTGGGCAATGGCTTCGGCCACATTGCTATCGAGGTGGACGATGTTTATGCCGCCGCCGAGGCGATTCGCGAAAAGGGCGGGCGGATTCTGCGCGAGCCCGGCCCGATGAACGCCGGGACCACGATCATAGCCTTCGTCGAGGATCCCGACGGTTATCCCATCGAGCTGCTCGGCCCGAAGGGGTGAGGATCCCGCTATTGCTCTTGCCTTTGCTGTTGACCGCCTGCAGCGCCTCCATGCCCGAATCGCGACCCCTCGCCGAATCCCGGCCCAACTGCTACCGACTGCCGCCGGCTGAATGGGGCGCCTGCCTCGATCGGGCGCGGGCGATGGATTTCAATGTCTACGAATGCGAGCGCAGGGCGTTGTTTGGCAGGCCGCGATCTGGCCCGATGCCCACTCCTGCTCCCGTTCCCAGTGAGGTAAAACCATGAACAACACCATGACTTTGATGCGCGGCCACAGCTCGGTGCGCCAGTTCGAGGATCGTCCGATTGAGGAGGAGCTCCTTCGGGAGCTGGTGGCCTGCGGCCAGGCAGCCTCTTCGGCCAGTTTCATCCAGGCCTACAGCCTGCTGCGGGTGCGTAATCCCGAAACGCGGCAGATCATTGCCGATGCCGCCGGCGGCCAGCGCTGGGTTGTCGAAGCGCCCGAGTTTCTCGTCATCTGCGCCGATCTCAAGCGCATCGACTGGTGCTGTGAAAAGCGGGGCGTGGGGCGCCTGGAAGGCTGGACCGAGCATTTCATGGCTGCCACCATCGACGCGGCCCTGATGGCCCAGAACCTGCTGCTGGCCGCCGAATCGGTAGGACTCGGCGGCGTTTTCATTGGCGGCATACGCAATGATCCGGCCACGGTGGCGCAATGCCTGAAGTTGCCGGATCAGGTCTATCCCGCATTCGGCCTGTGCCTCGGCTGGCCGGCCGGGCGCAACGAAACCAAGCCCCGCTTTCCGGTCGAGGTGGTGCTGCACGAGGAAATCTACGACGCCGAAGCCATCCCGCAACAGGTCGAGGACTACGACCTCATCATGCGCGACTACTACACCAGCCGCAGCAGCAGCCGGAAACAGAGCGACTGGTCCGAACAGACCGCCCGCGCCGTCCAGGGCAAGAAGCGCGAGCACATGCTGGGCTTCCTGATGGAGAGGTGTGCA
>WGBK01000179.1 GCA_015494335.1 Gammaproteobacteria bacterium
ATCCGGGTCTACAGCAAGGCCGATCTGCTGGAGCAGGCTTCGATTCCCGAGGATGAGGGACTGCTGATCTCCAGTCGCAGTGGTGTAGGCATGGAAGCCTTGATCGACCGTATTCTCGGGCAGCAATCCGCGCGCAGTGGCGAGGATTCGGCTTTCCTCGCGCGCGCGCGCCATGTCGATGCCCTGCAACGGGCCCTGGCGGCCCAGCAACAGGCGCGGGCCGTGTATGCGGATACCGCCAGCGGCGAGCTGATGGCCGAGGATCTGCGCCAGGCCCAGCAGGCCCTCAGCGAGATCACCGGGGAATTCACCACCGAGGATCTGCTGGGCCGCATCTTCGGCAGTTTCTGCATCGGCAAGTAGTCATTGCATGCCCGACAGGGGCTTGCGCCGATGCAGCAGGATCTTGCGGAATTGGTCGGGATTCTTGCGCAGAACCCCTTCGCCCGTCTCCTGCATCGATTCCTCGAGCCGCGACAGCCAGAAGCGCAGGGCCGTGGCCCGCAACATCATCGGTATTGCCAGGTTCTCGTCGTGCCCCAGCGGTCGTAGGGCATTGTAGGCCGCCAGCAGATCGCGCATGGCCAGGCGGTTGAGACGACCGTCGCGGCGACTGCAGAAGGCATTGATTGCCACCGCGACATCGAACAGCAAGACCTCCCGGCAGGCGAACTCGAAATCGATCAGGCCGCGAATCTGCCCGTCGACCACGCGCAGGTTGTCGGGGAACACATCGCCGTGAATCGGTCCGGAAGGCAAGTGCAGGCGCGAATGACGGGCCAGAAAATCCATCTCATGTTGCAGCAGATCGCGGTCCCCGGCGTCGAGGCGCGGCAGCAGGGATTCGGCGGTGGCGAACAGCCATTCGCCACCGCGCGGGTTGGCTCGCTGCAGGTCGTTGTCCAGCTCGCGGGAAGAGCCGATCCGGTGCAGGCTGCCGAGCAGTTCGCCCACCGCCCGTGGAGAGGGCAAGCTGCGGCCGTCGTCTTCGATGTATTCGAACAGCGCGGCCGGACGTCCGGCCAGCTCGCCCAGCAGGGCGCCGTCGCCATCGGTCCGCAGAGCAGGACAGGGGAAGCCCGCAGCCTCCAGCCCTTGCTGCCAGACCAGCACCGCTGCGAGCTGCTCGGCCGGAAACTGTTCGTAGAGCGTCAGTACCAGGGGTCCCCGGTCGGTGACAAGATGCAGGTTGGTATTGCTGACCCCATCGCCGAGGGCCCGCACCTCGGTCGGTAGATCGAACCCGCGAACGGCTAGAAAATCCGCCAGTTCCTCGCGCTCGGGCAGCCGATAGACTGACATGCTGGCGGACTACAGCCGCAGCATGCGTTCCTTTTCCTCCTCCGAGGGCTCGAAGGAACGGCTGCGGTAGAACTCGAAGATGGCGTCCACCACCTGCTTCGGCTCGTCGATGACCTGCATCAGGTCGAGGTCGCCGGGGCTGATGGTACCCTCGGCCTCGAGGGAATTGCGGAACCAGTCCAGCAGGCCGTTCCAGAACGCGGATTCGACCAGGATGATCGGAATGCGGCGCGACTTGCCGGTCTGGATCAGGGTCAGGATCTCGGCCAGCTCGTCAAGGGTGCCGAAACCGCCTGGCAACACCACGTAGGCCGTGGCGTACTTGACGAACATGACCTTGCGGGTGAAGAAATGGCGAAAGGTCAGGGAAATGTCCTGGTGGGGATTCGGATCCTGTTCGTGTGGCAGCTCGATGTTGAGGCCGATGCTCAGGGACTTGCCCGCCTCGGCGCCCTTGTTGGCCGCTTCCATGATACCCGGACCGCCACCGCTGACCACCGAGAAACCGGCATCCGACAGCCGCCGCGCGATCGCCTCGGCCTTGCGGAACCAGGGGTGATCCGGCGGCGTGCGCGCGGAGCCGAAGATGCTGACCGAGGGCTTGATCTCCGACAGCCGCTCGAAGCCATCGACGAACTCGGCCATGATCTGGAAGATCTTCCAGGATTCGCGGTTGAGCAGATCGTCCTTGGGCCGACCGCTGACGGGCAGCTTCCTTTCTGTGTTTTTGCGGGTCATTGAGGTATTCTGCCTAAGCTTCGAAAGGGCGGATTGTAGCGCAACCGCCGGTCACATCACATTGGCGAAACCCGGAACCCGAATGAGCAAGAAACCCGCTAGGAAATTGGTATTGATCGACGGTAGTTCCTACCTGTTCCGCGCCTTCCACGCCTTGCCGCCGCTGTCCAGCAACGGCCACCAGACCGGCGCCATGTACGGTGTCATCAACATGATCCGCAAGTTGATCCGGGACGAGCAGCCGGACCGCATCGCCGTGGTCTTCGACGCCAAGGGCAAGACCTTCCGCAACGACATCTACGAGGACTACAAGGCCAACCGCCCGCCGATGCCGGAGGAATTGGCCGAGCAGATCGAGCCCCTGCACGAGATCATACGCGCCCAGGGCCTGCCGCTGGTCATCATCGACGGCGTCGAGGCCGACGATGTCATCGGCACCCTGACCCGACAGGCGCTGGAGAAGGGCTACGAGGTACTGATCTCCACCGGGGACAAGGACATGGCACAACTGGTCGAACCGGGTGTGACCCTGATCGACACCATGAACGACCGCGTCATGGACGCCGAGATGGTGCGCGAGAAGTTCGGTGTCGAGCCGGAGCAGATCGTCGACTATCTGGCGCTGATGGGCGACGCCTCGGACAACATTCCCGGCGTGCCGAAGGTCGGGCCCAAGACCGCGGCCAAGTGGCTCAAGCAGTACGGCTCCCTGGACGAGATCATGGCCCATGCCGGCGAGTTCAAGGGCAAGATCGGCGAGAACCTGCGCGAATCCCTGGATTTCCTGCCGATGTCGCGGGAACTGGCGACGATCAAGCGTGATCTCGATCTGGATATCGACATCGACGAACTCAAGCCCGCAGAACCGGATACGGAAAAACTGCGCGAGCTGTTCCGCAAGTACAACTTCCGGCGCTGGCTCGAAGAACTCGACAACGAAGCGGGCGCCGATACCGATGGTGCCACGGACAGCAGCGAAGGCGCCTATGAAACCATACTCGACGAAGCGGGCCTGCAATGCTGGCTCGACAAGCTGGAAAAGGCAGGCGAGATTGCCGTGGATACGGAGACCACCAGCCTCGACTACATGGATGCCGAGCTGGTCGGCGTTTCCCTGTGCATCGACGAGGGCGAGGCCTGCTATATCCCGGTGGCCCATCGCTATGCCGGCGCGCCCGCGCAGCTCGATCGCCAGCGCGTGGTGGATGCCCTCAAGCCTCATCTCGAGCGGGTCGGGCTCGACAAGATCGGGCAGAACATCAAGTACGATGCCCATGTGTTCCACCGTTGCGGCATAGCGCTCGCGCCGATGCGCCATGACACCATGCTGCAATCCTATGTGCTGGATTCCACGGCCACGCGCCACAACATGGACGACCTCGCGCGCTACTACCTGGGCCTGGAAACCATTCACTACGAGGATGTCGCCGGCAAGGGCGCGAAGCAGATCGGTTTCGACGAGGTACCCCTGGAACAGGCCGGACCCTATGCCAGCGAGGATGCGGACATCACCCTGCGCCTGCACCGGGTGCTGTTGCCGAAGCTGGAGCAGGAACCGAAACTGCTGTCGGTCTACCGCGACATCGAGATGCCGCTGGTGCCGGTGCTGATGCGCATGGAACAGCGCGGCGTGGTTATCGACAAGGCTCTGCTGGAAAAACAGGGACGGGAACTGGAACAGCAGATGCACGAGATCGAAAAGCGCATCCACGAGCTGGCCGGCGAAGCCTTCAATCTCGGCTCGCCGAAACAGATCCAGGCCATCCTGTTCGAGAAGCTGAAACTGCCGGTGATCCGCAAGACCCCGAAGGGGCAGCCTTCCACCGCAGAAGATGTGCTCGAGGAACTGGCGCAGGACTACGAGATTCCGCAACTGCTGCTCGAATACCGCAGCCTGAGCAAGCTCAAGAACACCTATATCGACAAG
Organism: Gammaproteobacteria bacterium; assembly: GCA_015494335.1. Taxonomy (GTDB): domain Bacteria; phylum Pseudomonadota; class Gammaproteobacteria; genus S144-22. The sequence continues at coordinate 3,968 of WGBK01000179.1, forward strand.
CTGCCGCAGCAGATCCATCCCCATACCGGGCGCATCCACACCACCTATCAGCAGGCGGTGACCTCCACCGGGCGCCTGTCATCGACCAACCCGAACCTGCAGAACATCCCGGTGCGCACCCCCGAGGGCCGGCGCATCCGCGAAGCCTTCATCGCTCCGCCGGGCTGCAAGATCATGGCGCTGGACTACTCGCAGATCGAGCTGCGCATCATGGCCCATCTCTCCGGCGACGAGAATCTGCTGCACGCCTTCGAGATCGGCGAGGATGTCCACCGGCACACCGCCGCCGAGGTCTTCGGCGTTTCCATCGACGAGGTCACGCCCGACCAGCGGCGCGCAGCCAAGGCCATCAATTTTGGTCTGATCTACGGCATGTCCGCCTTCGGTCTCGCCAAACAGCTCGGCATCCCCCGCAACGAGGCTCAGGCCTACGTGGATCTGTATTTCGAACGCTACCCCGGGGTGCGGAAATACATGGAAGAAACCCGCAAGCGGGCTCACGAGCAGGGCTATGTCGAAACCGTTTTCGGTCGGCGTCTGTATCTGCCGGAACTGAAATCGCGCAATCCCCAGCAACGGCAGTATGCGGAGCGCACTGCCATCAATGCGCCGATGCAGGGAACGGCCGCCGACATCATCAAGCGCGCCATGATCGCCGTCGACGACTACATCCGCGGGCGAGATGGCCGGGTGCACATGGTCATGCAGGTGCACGACGAACTGGTGTTCGAGATCGCCGAGGACGAGATCGAGCACAGCCGTGACCGCATCGCCGAACTGATGACCGGCGCTGCCGATCTGAAGGTCAGGCTGGTGGTCGATATCGGCGTGGGTGACAATTGGAACGAAGCCCATTAGAGCCTGCGATGGATTTCCTTCCTCAACCCATCCTACGAAATTGGGTAGGATGGGTTGAGCGAAGCGAAACCCGTCTGTTCGGTACAGTGGGAACTAGACGCCGACAGGTGGGTCATAGGGTTATGCGCAAAAGCCCGGCGCAAGTCCGTTCCTCCCTCCTGTTGAACGGACAGATCCGGAAACCCCACCGGATCGAAAGACTTGACCCCGCCCCTCGGCGGGGTTTTTTTTACTCCAGCCCCAGCATCTCCCGGCAGCGCCGGTCGAAGTCCTCGAGCCCCAGCCCGCTGGTGGCGGAAAACAGCGAGACGCTGATGCCCTGGGGTTCAAGCTCCTTGCGCGCCTGAAGCAATGCCTGGTTGCGGGCCCCGGACTTGAGCTTGTCGGCCTTGGTCAGCAGGACATGGACCGGCAGTTCCTCGTCGACCAGGTCGATCAGACTCCAGTCCAGATCGGTCAGGCCGCGGCGGATATCGACGATGACCACGAGACCGACCAGGGCATCGCGCTCGGAGAGGTAGCGCGAAAGCACCTGACCCCAGTGCTGGCGCAGCTTGGGCGGCACCTTGGCGTAGCCGTAGCCGGGGAGATCGACCAGTCGATGATTCTCGTCGACGGCGAAGAAATTGATCAGCTGGGTGCGGCCGGGCGTCTTGCTGGTCTTGCACAGGTTCTTCTGTCCGCACAGGCGGTTGATGGCCGTGGACTTGCCGGCATTGGAGCGGCCGGCGAAGGCGATCTCTCGACCCTCGTCAGGCAGTAACTGGGACAGGGAGTAGGCACTGTGCTGGAATTGCGCCTGGCGGAAGGGTGATGACATATTAGCGGATTCTTATCATTGAACGGTGGTGGCGGGTATGATATACATTCCGCCCGATTTTTGTGTCCATTTTTCAACCCGGGATCGGCAGGAGCGCAAGCGCCCGAACCGATGACCCGCAACCGACAGCCAATTCAGGAGAGCTTATGAAACCGCGCCATCTTACCGCCGCCCTGCTGGGACTGACCAGCCTGGCCCTCATCGGCATGACCCCGACTCAGGCCGCCGATATCGATGCCGGCAAGGCAAAAAGCGCCATGTGTGCGGCTTGTCATGGCGCCGACGGCAACAGCATCAATCCGGCCTGGCCGCGGCTGGCTGGTCAACACGCCGAATACATCGAGAAGCAACTCCATGATTTCAAATCCGGCAAGCGCAAGGACGCCACCATGACCGCAATGGCCTCTCCGCTCAGCGATGACGACATTGCCAACCTGGCAGCCTATTTTTCCAGCCAGAAGCCGAACGGCAATGCCAAGTTCGACGAGGCTCTGCTGAAGAAGGGTCAGGACATCTATCGCGGCGGCATCACAGAGACCGGTACTGCGGCCTGCATGGGCTGTCACAGTCCCAATGGCATGGGCAACGGACCGGCGGGCTTCCCGCGTCTCGCAGGCCAGCATCCTGATTATGTCGTCAAGCAACTGCAGGCCTTCAAGCACGGCACGCGCAGCAACGACCCGGGCCAGATGATGCGCGGACTGACCAAGCGCATGCTGGAAACCGAGATGAAGGCCGTGGCCGCCTACATCGCCGCGATGAAATAAGCCGGGCCGGCCAGCCTGGAAAACGCAAAACCCCGCCGCTGCCGGCGGGGTTTCCGTTTGTGGTGGAGGATTCATCGCCAATTCAGCACGAAACGGCTAGACTCATAAACCTTTCCGCTCATCCGCGGTCAGAAACTCCGAATCCGTTCCTACAAAAACAACCAGGTAATCACACATGATCCGCAAGACCCTGCTCACACTGACCCTGATGCTGTTTGCTCTCGGAGCTTCGGCCTCACAGGATTTCGACGAAGGTATCGAATATGCAACCCTGCCCAATCCGGTCAAGACGTCCCATCCCGACAAGGTCGTGGTGACCGAGTTGTTCTGGTATGGCTGTCCTCATTGCTACCGCTTCGAGCCCTATGTCGAGAAGTACAAGGCCAATCTGCCGGAAGGCGTCGTGTTCGAACAGGTACCCTCGGTACTCAATCCCAGCTGGGCCGAGCATGCACGGGCCTATTTCGCCCTCCAGCAGATGGGCGTGGCAGACAAGGTGCACAAGCAGATCTTCGATGCAATTCATCTCAAGCGCATGCGCCTGAACAATGTCGACGACATGGCGAAATTTGTCGCCCAGTATGGTATTGACGAGAAGAAATTCCGCGAGATGTATCATTCCTTCCTGGTGGACACGATGTTGCGCAAGGCGCGCCAGACCGAGCGCAAGTACGGCCACAGCGGCGTGCCGACCGTGATCGTCAACGGCAAGTATCGCACCAGCGGCTCGATGACCGGCAGCAATGCCAAGACCATTCAGGTCATCGACTATCTGGTGAAGAAAGAGCTGGCTGAACAGGGCAAGTAGCCGCCGGGTCAATTGCCAGAGAGAAGGCCGCGGCATGTTCGTGGCCTTTTTTGTGCGAGGGACTTGAAACCCGAATGAACGGCCCCGATCTGAGCCATCGATTGTCGCCGCGAGACTCGCGGGTTAGGCTATCCGATCACAGCGCCGAATGACTCGGCAACAACCGGAGAACAAGATGTCACATATCGCCATCGTGGGAGCGGGCTTTGCCGCCTGCAAGGCCGTGAAAACCCTGCGTAAGCAGGGCTTCGAGGGGCGCATCAGCCTGCTGGCGCCGCGCGCCGAGCTGTTCTACTTCCCGAGCCTGATCTGGGTGCCGGCGGGTAAGCGCAGCCACGAGGATCTGACCGTGCCGTTGCACGATTTCCTGCGTCGCAACCGGGTCGATTTCATCGAGACCCGTGTCACCGGTCTGCAGTCGGAGCAGAAACGCCTCGTGCACGAGCATGGCGAGCTGGACTACGATGGCCTGCTGATCGCCAGCGGCGGCCGCTACATCCGCAAGCTGCCGGGCATCGAGCATGCCTGCATCGCCTGTGCCGGCTGGGACGACACCAAGCGCTTCGCCGACGAACTGGCGCGTCTTCAGTGTGGCACGGTGGCCTTCGGCTTTGCCGGCAACCCGAAGGAACCCTCGGCGATGCGCGGCGGACCCGTGTTCGAATTCCTGTTCGGCACCGATACCCTGTTGCGCAAGCAGGGTCGGCGCGACAATTTCAAGCTGGTGTTCTTCTCGCCGGCGCCGCGGCCGGGGCAGCGTCTCGGCGACAAGGCCGTGGATCGCTTGCTCGGTGAGATGAAGAAACGCGGCATCGAAACCTATCTCGGCGCCAAGATGAAGCGCTTCAGCGAAAAGGGCGTGGAAACGGAAAAGGCGCAGTTCGATGCGGACCTGATCCTGTTCATCCCCGGCATGACCGGCCCGGCCTGGGCCGCGGACAGTGGACTCCAGCTGTCGGAAGGCGGATTCTTCCAGGCCAATGCCCACTGTCAGGTGGAAGGCCAGGATCATGTCTTCGTCGCCGGTGATGCCGGCAGCTATCCCGGCCCCGACTGGATGCCGAAGCAGGCGCACATGGCCGACCTGCAGGCCGAGGCGGCGGCGAAGAACCTGCTCGAGGTGCTGGCGCACAAGCCGCCGACCCATAGCTTCAAGACCGAGCTGATCTGCATCGTCGACAGCCTGAACAACGGCAGCCTGGTGTATCGCAGCCCGAAGCGCAGCCTGATGATGAAGATGCCGCCCCTGCACTGGGCCAAGCGGGCCTTCGAGAAGATCTACCTCAAGGAATATCGCTGAGCCGGCAGGCCCGGCGCCCTCTCAGGCCGCGATGAAGACCTGCAGGGCCGAGATCAGCTCCCCGGCTTCCTGCTGCAGGCGCTCCAGATCATTCTCGCTCAGGGCCTGACCGTCCTTGCATTGCTGCTCAAGACTCTTGGCCAGGGCCGACAGGCGGGTGCCACCCATGTTGGCGCTGCTCGACTTGAGGCTGTGCACCAGGCGTTGCTGGGTGGCCAGATCCCCGATGTCGATGGCTTCGGGCAGTTCCGCCAGGATCGCATCGGTGCTGTCGAAAAAGGCCCGTGGCAGTTCCTCGAAATCCTCGCCCATGGCGTCGCGCAGCACGGACAGGGTGGCCTCTTCGAATACGGGGTCGCCGGATGCTTCGCCGCTTTCCTCCACCGGTTCAGCCGGCCGGACTTCCGTTTCGCCGGCTGAATCCGCTGCCGCTGCGGAACCGTCGCCGAGCAGGCGCTGAATCTCCTGCAGCAGGCTGTCGCGGGTGAAGGGCTTGGCGACGAAGCCCTGCATGCCGGTTTCCTCGCACAGGCGACGGTCGCTTTCCATGGCATTGGCGGTCAGCGCGATGATCGGCGTCGGCCGGGTGGCGTAGTCGGGGTGCTGGAGGATGTGGTGCGTGGCCTCGTAGCCGTCCATCACCGGCATCTGGCAATCCATCAGGATGATATCCATGCCGCCCTGTTTCCAGGCCTCGACGGCTTCGGCCCCGTTCTCGGCGCAGGATACGACAAAGCCCTCGCGCTCGAGCAGGGAACGCGCCACCTTGCGGTTGACCGGGTTGTCTTCGACCAGCAGGATGCGGCTGCCCTGCAGGGCGCGGGCGTCGGCTGTGCTGTGGCGCGATTCGAGCACGCTGTACTTGGTGAGGATGGGCTGGCCCTCGGGGCGCCCGTCGGGGTATTCGCCGAGGATCAGCGCCAGCATGCCGTGCAGTACCTCCGACAGGGTCGGCTTGGTCAGGTAGCCGGTGAAGCCCAGTTCCTCGAAGCGGCGGGCGTCGCCCTTGTTGGCGGCCGAGGAGTAGATGATCAAGGGCAGCTCGGGCAAGTCCTCGTCCTCGAGGATTTTTCGTCCCAGCTCAGCACCGTCCATGCCCGGCATCAGGTAGTCGAGTATGGCGAGGTCGGTGGGCAGGCCGGCACGCACCCGTTGTCGCAGCAGCTCCAGGGCTTCCTCGGCGTTGCGCGCGACATGCACCTGCATGCCGAACTTCTGCAACTGCTTGCGCAACACATGCAGGTTGATGCTGTGATCGTCCACTACCAGGGCGTGACGCCCCTCGAGACGGGCCGAGGGCTGGTAGCCGCGTTCGCTGACCACCGGCAGTTCCACCGTGAAGTGGAAGTGGGAACCCTTGCCGGGCTGGCTTTCGACGCCGATTTCTCCGCCCATCATCTCCACCAGTTGCCGTGAGATCGACAGGCCCAGGCCGGTGCCGCCGTACTTGCGCGTGGTGGAGCTGTCGGCCTGGGTAAAGGCATTGAACAGCTTGTCGATCTGCTCCCCGGAGATACCGATGCCGGTGTCGATGACGGAGAATTCCAGGCGGCAGCAATCGTCCCGGTTCTCCAGCGCCACCACCTGCAGGATGACATGGCCGTCGTGGGTGAACTTGATGGCGTTGCCGACCAGGTTCATCAGAATCTGGCGCAGGCGGCCGGCATCGCCGTGTACGCGTTGCGGGCAATCGGGGGAGAAGTTGAGCACCAGCTCCACCTGCTTGTCGACGGCCGAGGGCATCAGCAGGTTGCAGACCTCGTGGGCGGTGACCTCGAGATCGAAATCCAGCGGCTCCAGCTCCAGCCTGCCGGCCTCGATCTTGGAGAAGTCGAGGATGTCGTTGATGATGGTCAGCAGGGCCTGGCCGGACTGGTCGATGGTGGCCACGTAGTCGGCCTGCTCGGCATCCAGCGCCGTCTCGCGCAGCAGCTGGGCCATGCCCAGCATGCCGTTCATCGGGGTGCGGATCTCGTGACTCATGGTGGCGAGGAATTCCGACTTGGCACGGGTGGCGGCCTCGGCCTGCTCCTTGGCCTCGAGCAGGGACTGCTGGACCATCTTCTGCTCGGTGATGTCGGTCATGATGAGGGAGAAGTACTGCTGATCGGAATCGTCGAGCAGCTTCATGATGTAGAGGGTGACGGAGAGTTCCTGCTCGTAAACGGTGAGCAGGCGGGTTTCGCCGGACCAGTAGTTCTGGGTGAAGGCGCTGGGAATGGCCTCGTCCAGCAGCATGCGCAGCTGCTCCTCGTCGCGGAACAGGTCGCGCAGATGCAGGCCGCTGTTGCGCTGTTCGTCGGCGATGCCGAAGATGTCCCTGGCCGACTTGTTGAGGGACAGGATGTCGCCTTCGAGAGAGAAGGTGACCATCATGTTGGGGCTGGCCTCGGCGATCTGCAACAGCCGTTGCTGCTCCTGCAGCACATAGAAGGAATCGGTGATGTCGTTGAAGGACAGGATGGCACCCTGGATCACCTGGTCCTGATAGATCGGTACCGAGCTCAGGGACACATGCAGCAATTCCTGGTTCCGGTTCCACAGCAGCATGTGATCGAAGCGCTTGCTCAGGCCGCTGTTGAGCAGGCGGCGGATCGGCGAGTTTTCCCAGCACTGCGGTTCGCCGGCCAGATCGCTGTGCTGGAACATCTGGTGGAAGGACTTGCCGACCACTTCGGCCTGCTGGTAGCCGAGCAGGTGCAGGGCGGTCTGGTTGATGAGCCGGATGTAGCCCTGCTGGTCCAGTTCGATGATGCCGGTATCGATGGAATTGAGCAGCTTGAAGGCGCGCTGGCGCTCCTCGTTGATGACCTGGTCCTTGCGCAGCTGTTCAGTCAGGTCGTGGATGTTGAGGGTGAAGAAATTGCGGTTTTCGGAGATGATCGGTCGCAGCGACAGGTCGACGATCAGCTCGTCGCCGTCCCGGTTGACGAGCCGCCCGTGGTGGCGGCGTTCGAGATATGGGCTGTCGGCAATCTTCGGCAGGCCGTTGTAGAAATCATTGTCCTCGCCAAGATCGATGATGGCCGAAACCGGAAAACCCATGACCTCGTCCTTGCGCCGTCCGATGAGGAATTCGGCGGTCTTGTTCCAGTCGATGATCATGCCGTCTCGGTCGAGGGTGATCACGGCGTCCACCGAGGCATCGATGATATGCCGGATCAGCAACTCGCTGCGGCGGAAACGCTCGGCCTCGCGGATGTGCTCGATGGTGCTTCGCGAGAGTCGGATATTGGAAGTCACGACCACCAGGTAGAAGGCGAAAATGCCGACGGACAGCGCTCCCCTGTAGGGATGGTCCGAGAACAGGGTGACCAGCAGCAGGGGCAACAGGGTCAGAGAGATGTACACCACCCCGAGCAGGGCAAAGCCGGTGATCGTGCTGTAGGCGCCGGCGGCGATGGCGGCCAGGGCGATGAAGGTGACCAAAACCAGCAGTTGCTGCGAGAAATCCAGGTGCAGCAGGGGAACGACCGCCCAGCCACAGGCCACCAGCAGCATGTCCAGTTGCACCAGCCGGGCATAGGTGGCGAGATCGTGGAAATGGCCGCCCTGATAGAGTCGGTACAGGACCAGGCGCAGCCCCGCCAGCAAGTACAGGGCGCCGAGCCACCACCACAGGCTCGGGTTGGGCACGATCTGCTGATAGAAATAGGCAAGGAAGCCGGCGCCGACGAGAATGCCGCCGATGCCCGAGGACAGGTTGCGGTGGTACAGCTCGATCAGCTGCGGCAGAAACGGCGAGCGGGTATTGAAGCCGTCGCGGATCATGGCAGGGTCTTCCAGCTATAGGTGACCGAGGCGATGTTGCCCTTGCCGAGATATTCGAGACGGTCGCAGAGATCGCGAATCAACAGAATACCGCGACCGCAGAGGCAGGTCTGCTCCACCGGCTTCTGCTCGCGGGCGACATGATCGAAGCCGGGACCGGAATCCTCGACACGGAGCAGCAGGCGGCGCGAGCCCTCTTCCTGTTCCACCGACAAATGGAAGGTAACCTGGCCCTTTTTCAGTTCGGCCAGGCGCTTTTCCCGTTCCTGGAAGTAGAGGGCGAAACCGGTCGGGTCCGACTTCATCGCCGAATCCAGCCCCAGCACGCCGTGATCCAGAGCGTTGACATAGAGTTCCGTGAGCACCGTGAACAGTGATTGCCGCTCGTTCTCGATCGCCTCCATCTCCATGATGTGATTGATGATCAGCGGTACCGGGTTGGTCTCGCGCAGACGCTGATCCTTGAGGCTGAATACATATTCCCAGTCGCCATCAACACTGGGCCTGTGGCTGGAGGGCGCGACCGCTTCGTGTTCCTGCAGTTTCGGCAGCAGCCCCTGGTCGGTGGTGATCTTGATCAGGGTGATGTCGTCGGCCTGTTCGCGGTCGCCGCAGAAGCTCTCCAGGCTGTGCAGGATGCTGTCGAAGATGCTTTCTTCGCCGGGCTCGGCGATGGCGTGCTCCAGCCGCTCGATGCCGAACTCCTCGTCGCTCTCCGACCAGGCCTCGGTCAGGCCGTCGGAATACATCAGCAGGTGGTCGCCCTCGCTCAGGGGCAGGGTCTGGCGGATCTCGCGTGCATCCAGCTTGTCGACCACGCCCAGGGGCAGGCCGGTGGAACGGACATGGTGCTTGATCTGCCGGGTCGGGCCGTCGATGATCAGCAGATCCGGCATCCCGCAGTTGAACACCGATACCGATTCCAGGTCGTGGCTGATGCTGACCAGCTGCACGCCGAGAAACATGCCCACCGGCAGGAACTGGCGCAGCTTCTTGTTGATGCCGACGAGAATCTCCTCCGGCGTGAAGCCCTTGGCGGTCATCGCGCGGAACACCTCGGACACCGGCATCGCGCCGAGGGCCGCGGACAGGCCGTGACCGGTGAAGTCGCCGAGCAGGAAATGGATGTCGCGCGAGGGGCTGTATTCCGACAGGATCATGTCGCCGCTGAAGGTGCCGGCGGGACGGATCATGCTGCGGATGAAGGGGTTCTCGATATTGTTCTTCTGCACCGCGTTGTTGAAGACCTGTTCGGCGATCTCCTGCTCGCGATGGATCAGGCTGTACATGCCCTGAATCTCGCGGTTCAGGTTGGCGATGCGTTCCATCGCGCGGATCTTGCTCTGCAGCAGGAACTGGTCGTAGGGCTTGACCAGGAAGTCGTCGCCGCCGGCGTCGATGCAGGCGAGCAGGGATTCCTCGTCGGTCACGGCGGTGAGGAAGATCACCGGCACGAAGCGGTTGCCGGCCTCGGCCTTGATGATGCGGGTGGCCTCGTAGCCGTCCATCTCCGGCATCATCACATCCATGAAAATGATGTCCGGCTGCCGCTCGTGGTAGAGCTCGACGGCCTGGCGGCCGTTTTCGGCCTCCACGGATTCATAACCCTGCTTCTTCAGCAGGGAACGCAGGATCATGCGGTTGGTCAGCTCATCGTCGACAATGAGCGCCAGGGCTTGGGTATCGGCAGGGGACATCTCGGTGACAGGTTTTATGTTTAACCGCTGCTTGTAGTACAGATGGCGCGATAAGCAAGGATCGAGCGCGACAGCGAATGTCGGCAACGAGCCGGGATGGGCTGTATTTCGACCCCGGCGGTCGTTATAGTCCGGGCTCAACCCGCGAGAATCCATGTTCCAACTCCATCAAAGCAACCGTCTCGACCTCCTGGCCCGGACCCTGATCGAAAATCTGCGCGGACCCCAAGGCGTCTCGCCGCTGCAGGCCATACCGGTACTGGTGCAGAACCCCGGCATGAAGCGCTGGCTGCAGCAACAGTTGGCGA
>WGBK01000180.1 GCA_015494335.1 Gammaproteobacteria bacterium
GATCAGGTCCAGCGCACCCGTGCCCGTGGCTCCGATGGTGATCGGCGCCGTGCTCTGGGTATCGAAGACGATATCGTTGTGAGCACGCAGGGTCAGGCTGACATTCGTGGCCGAATTGGTGGTAATGCCGGACAACACAGTGATATTGCCCGGCTGGGTATTGGCTCCACTGGTCGTGGTCTGCAGGATGACACTGGTACCCGCATCGAGGGCCGTCTGGATCGACTCGGTGGTGATGACCGCGTTGTCGTCCGTGGTAGAGATAATCGGAGCGGAAGTAACATTCGTATTGCTTGCGTTCGCCAGAGCCGACTGGATGGTCAGGTTGTTGGGATCGATCAGCCATTGGCCCGCCTCGCCCCGGGGCGCGGAAGCATCCGGCGCGATGCCGATATCGAGCCGTTGCAGGCCCGAGGTTTCGATGAAACCGCCGTTGCCGCCCTGCTCGCCGCCGCGGGCGGTGATCTGCCCCTGTACCGACACCCCGTCCTCGGCGAACAGGATCACCTCGCCGCCATCCCCGTTGCCGCTGGCGCTGGCATCGATGCGGCCTCCGGCCTCGAGGGCGATGTCCTGCGCGCGCACTTGTACCGAACCGCCGCCATTCTCGCCACTGGCATCGATGGCTCCATCGATATCGACACGCTCCGTAGCGACCAGCGAGATACTGCCGTCGGCATTGCGCACCAGGCCGTTGGCGCGGATCTCGCCGCTGTGGCGCAGGCTGCCCGCGAACAGGCTGGCCGCGCCCCGTTCGGCCACGATGCGCCCCAGGTTCACCACACGGTTGTCCGCCGCGCGGACCTCGAAGCGGATCGACGGGTTGTCGATGCTCGCCAGTTCGATCGACTGACCCGCAGCCAGCAGGATTTCGCCATCGACCACCTCGATCACGCCGCCGTTCTCGATGTTAGGCGCGATCAGCACGATATTGCCGCCTTGCACGCGGATGTAGCCGCGGTTGACCAGATCCCCCTGGCCGCCGCCCCCGAAGCGCAACCGTCCGTTGAGGAAATCCTCGTCGGTCAGGTTCAGGGTGGAGGCGAAGAAACCGGCGGTGTCGATGGTGGCCCCCTCGCCCACCAGCAGACCGTTCTGGTTGATCAGGAACACCCGGCCGTTGGAATTCAGCTTGCCGAGGATGCGGCTCGGATCGTTGCCGACCACGCGGTTGAGCACCGAACTGGTCGAGGACGGCTGGATGAAGTTGGTGGTCTGCCCCGGCGCGATATCGAAGCGCTGCCAGTTGATGACGGCGCCATTGCTGTTGCGGATATCGAGCACATTGGCCGAAGGCGTGCTGAAGCTGACCGTGCCCTGCACCACCTGGGCGCCCTCGGGATTGGCCTGCGCCGGAAGGCTGGCAAGCCCCGCTCCCAGGGCGGCGGCCACGGCCAGCCCCAGGCTTCGGTTGATCCTTTCTTGTCCTCGGTTCATCGCGGCATCCTCATCGCAGGCGGCACTGGAAGGCCTTCTTCTTGCGCCCCTTGACGCCGAACAGCTCCAGCATGCGGCGCATGCGCGGAGTCAGTTCGTCGGGCATCGGGGTGTCGTCAAACTTCTGGAACGGCGGCACGAAGGCCAGGCGCAGGGTCTTGCCGTCGAGCCCGGTCCGCGAAGCCTCGCCACGACCGAGCAGGGCCAGCGAACCATCCTTGCCGCGTACCTGCACATCGCCCTTGCGCACGTTGACATACAGGCCCGGTCCCATGCGGGAAATGTCGGCCTTGGCGAACAGGTCGCGCTTGATCACCACCTTGTCGGGTCGTGGCGCACCGCCCATGCCCCGCAAGCGCTTTGGCAACTGGGGCAACAGCCGGGGTACGCTGCGCGGGCTGGTCATGAAAGCGGTCTGACCCTGCTCGAGGATCTGACTGCCTCCCTCGTACTGCAGCTCGATGCTGCCCTTCCAGACCCGCGCGTACATGCCGCTGCGCTGCTGCGCGTAGGCCGGCGGGAGGAAGGTGGAAAGCAGTTGCCCGGCCAGGGTCTCGCGCCAGGGATCGAAGCGGTTCGCGGCCTGGGCATCGACACAATCGCCGTCGCAGACCAGATCGAAGCCGGTGCCGCGGATACCGATGGTGGCCGTCGGCGTGCCCACGCGCCAGGAACGACGGTTGAGCTTGCCGATCAGGCCGCTGACCAGGCGCAGACCTCCGCGCACGAAGCGCAGGAAGGCGTTGCTCTCCTTCGGCGAGTCCGGCCGATAGCGGTGCTGCTCGATGCGGAAAATACTGTTCGGACTCATGGTGACGCGGCTTTCGTCGTTGAAGGCAATCACCGCGATGGACTGGATGCCGGTCTGCAGGCGGTCGGATTCGTAGACCGCCGCGCCGGTGGACAGGGGCCGTGTCTTGTCCTCGCCATCCACCGCGCTGGCCTTGCCGCGCAGCAGCGCCACCCGGCCGATGACGCGGGATTCATCCTCCCCTTTACGGGCCAGCGCCGCGTTTTCCTGCTCGCATTCCTCGCCCTCGCACAGCCGCGCATCGAAATCGGTGCCGCGGATACCGATGGTCGCCACCGAGGTGCTGACCTTGAAGGCGCCCGGCTTGCGCTTGGAGATGAAGCCGGTGATGGCGCGGAAGCCGCCGCGTATCAGGCGCATGAAGGCGCTCTCCTTGCCCTTTTCGGTTTCCACCGAGTCGATGCGGAACCGGGTGTTGGGTCGCAGGGTCATGCGCGTGCCGTCCTTGAGCTTGATCAGCGCAAAACTGCGGCTGCCGGTCTGCAGGGTTTCGCCGGCGCGCAGGGATTCGCCGCGACCGAGGATGCGCGCCGGTTCGCCCTCGATGCGCCCGGTCAGCACGCCACGGGCATAGCCGACCTCACCGACGCTGTCGGTAGCCGCCTGCAGGTTCAGCGGCAGGGCCAGCCCGATTGCCAACAAAAGCCCGCTCAGGAGATGCTTGTATCTGTCCATGTCGGCCTCAGAACCGGTAGATCAGGTTGAAATGGGTCTTGCTGTCGCCGTCCTGGTTGATCTCGGGGTCGGAACCGCCGCCCTCGAGGATCACGCCATGATCCAGCGCGATGCTGAGTTGCTGTTTCCAGCTGTAGCGCAGCCCCAGGCCCCAGGAGGACAGGCTTTCGCTCGGCTCGGACTGGTTCGGCAGGGCGTTGTTCTGGACCTGCGCGGCATCGTAGAACAGCAGGCCGCGCAAACCGCGCCAGGCCGGCGACCAGACTTCCAGTGTCTCCTGGTTACCGGTATCAGCGGTAATCGAGCGTTCCTCGAAGCCGCGCAGGGAGGCTGCGCCGCCAACGCCGAACTGTTCGCCGGGAATCAGCCGGTCGGAACTGCTCTGGCCGCGCAGCCGGGCGCGCAGCATCCAGTCCTTGCGGAAGGGCATGTCCCAGCTCAGGCGGTAGCGCAACAGGTTCCAGCCCGGCTCCGCGCCGTTGCGCGCGCGCTGGTAATCCTCCGGCGTATTGTGGCTGCCGCTTTCGATGTTCGCGGCCGCGGAAAGATCCAGCCCGAACACGCCCTTGCGGCCGCCGTAGCTGAGCTGATAGCCCAGTTCCAGCGGCAGGCTCAGCACATCGGATTCGACGGTGGAACCATTGACATCGACACTGTTGTTGTAGAGCTTGTACTGCAGCCCGGCGCGCCAGCTGTGGCGCAAGCCGCCGTCGGACAGCAGAGGACGACGATAGCTCGCACCGAACACCGAGCCCTTGCCGCTGACTTCGACATTCTCCGCCACCGTGCCGCCGCTGACCTCGGAATCGGAAACCAGGAAATCGAGCAGGGCACCGTGGGCGTAGAGCGGAAGATGGTAATTGAGGCCGAACTGGCGGGTGCTGGAAGGGTCCTCGGGGGCGAAGGTCAGGGTCGCGGTGAGGGCATGGTCCTTGTTGAACAGATTGCTGTTCTGGTAGCCGAGGGTGGCGCGGAAAGTTTCGGCATCGGGGGAGCCGCTGTTGTCGAGGTTGACGAACCAGACCTGGGGACTGGAATCCTCGACCTTGAGCAGGGCATCGATGGCGTCCGGCTGCTCGCTCTCGCGGAAGGTAAGCTGGATCTGCCGCGCCGGTTGCTCGTTGGCCATGTCCAGAGAACGGCCGAGTCGACGGGTGTTCGGCGCCTGTCCCGGCCGCAGTTCGGGCAGGGCATGGAGGATGTTGTCGCGATCGAAATACCGATTGCCTTCGATGGCGACCTGGCCAAGTCCGAAGGCGACCACGCGCAACTCCACCCGCCCGCTGTCGAGGGATTGCGGCGGCAGGGAGACGCGGTGAAAACTGTAGCCGGCGTCGATCAGCGCCTGCTCCAGGGCATCGGCGGCGGCGGAAAGCCCCTCCAGGCCCGATTGCTCGCCGAGAAAGGGGCGCAGCAGCTCCTGGGCCCGATCGCCCAGCGGATTGTCACCGCTGACCGTGAAGGCCCTGACCTCGAAGCGCAGCGGCTCATCCGCCGTCTGGCTCCATCCCCCCTGACTCCAGAGCACCATCAGGATGCCCAGGCAGACCCTACGAAAAAACGATTCCATGGTGTTTGTCGTTATGATTATTCCTCAGAATCGAAAGCATAAGCCAGCCCCGGCGGCGCTGTCCATGCGAATTTGTTCACAAAAACAGCGCCTGGCGGGCGCAGATTCCGCAGTTCGGAATCAGGCCAGGTTGTTAAGGAGCCTCTGATCGAATCCATGAACTCGCATCTTGCACTCCTCCGGCCCGATTACTGCGTTGAAGTTCTTGCCAATAGCCTGCTATTGGCTGCAAACTTCGCCTTGTACTCGGACCGGAGAAGCACAACCTGCTTCGTCCAGGATTCAATCAGAGGCTCCTGAGGCATTGGAGACGATCCAGCGCTTGAGCATGGTCTGGCGATCCACCAGCGACATGCCGAGATCGCGCAGTCGAGCCAGCTCCGGTCGGGGCTGCCCGTAGATCCACTTCAGTCCCGAGAACAACTGGGTGGCGGCAAAGGTCTCGGCCTTGCGCTGGCGCTCGAATCGCCGCAACGGGCGGCGCCGGAAGGGGTCGCCTCCTGTCGGCAGCAGCCGCTCCAGCAACTCGACATCGCCAAAGCCGAGATTGACGCCCTGGCCGGCCAGCGGATGCACGCCGTGGGCGGCATCGCCAATCAGCAGAACGCGACCATCCAGCCAGCGTTCGGCGGCATGCCATCCCAGATCGAAAGCCGCTCTCCGGCTCACCGCGGTCACCTCGCCGAGGCGCTGCTCGAAGGCCGCGCCCAGTTCCAGCCGGAAGGCTTCGTCGTCGAGATCCATCAGCGTCCGCGCCCGCTCCTCGTCGGCGGACCAGACGATGGAACTCTGCCCGTTGGCGAGGGGCAGGAAGGCCAGCGGCCCGGTTTCGAGAAAGCGTTGCCAGGCCGTGTGGCCGTGAGCCCGCGTGGTATCGACATTGGCGACGATGGCGCGCTGGCGGTAGGCGCCACGCCACAGCGGGAACTTCAATTGCTCGCGCACCACCGATTCGCGGCCATCGGCGGCGATCAGCAGACGGGCCGAAACCTCTTCTCCCGATTCGCAGCTCAGGCGCACCGCGTCCGCATCCTGCTCGATGCGGCGCACCGCACTGCCGGCGAGCAACCGGACCTCGGGCTGAGCCTGCAGTTGCGAAACCAGCACAGCCTGCAACAGGCGGTTCTCGACGATGCTGCCGAGCCGGGCGGCGGCCAGCAAGGCGCTGTCGAAGTGCATTTCCGCCTTACCGCCCTGGTGCCAGACGCGCATCTGGTTGTAGTCGCAGACGCGACCTGCATCCAGTGCCGGCCATACACCCAGCCGCGACAACAGACCGCGCGAGGCGGGGCTGATGGCCGACACGCGCAGATCATAGGGATCGTCGGCGGCCGGCGGGCGCAGGCTGGCCAGCGACTGTTGCTCGACCACGCCGACCCGCCAGCCCTTGCGTGCCAGCATCAGCGCAGCACTGGCGCCCACCATGCCGGCGCCGACCACCAGCACGTCGAAATCGGTTTGCGCGTCATTTTCTTTCATGGCCGCCCCCGCATCAGGCTGGAAAGGTCACTGCCATAGCCCATGCCCTGCCAGGCCACTTCGCACTTCAGCGCCGGGCAGCGCTCGAGCAGACCCAGCGCCGCGGCGCGACCGTGATCGAGTATGGGCAAGTCGTTGCCGAACAGTTCCACCAGCCGGTTGCCCCAGGCCAGGGTGCGTTGCTGATCCGGTTCGCGCCGGCGCGCATAGCGTTGCAGCGCCTCGCCCGGATCCCCGTCGAGGGAACAGCCCTCGAGCACATCGTACAGGGTCGAGACATCGCGCAGGGCCAGGTTGAAGCCCTGGCCCGCCACCGGATGCAGCACATTGGCGGCATTGCCGAGCAGGGCCCAGCGCGAACCGGACAGGGGTCGGGTCCGGCGCAGGACGAGAGGAAAGGCGGCGCGACGCCCGACTTCGCGCACCCGCCCGAGGCGATAGCCGAACTGCTGGTGCAGGGCCTCGATGAAATCCGTTTCCCCGGCCTCGATCAGCGCTTCGGCCTGCTGCGGCGGCAGACTCCACACCAGGGCGTAGCGATCGCGCACCAGCGGCAACAGGGCCATTGGCCCCCGGGCGGCGAATCGCTCCCAGGCCCAGCCGTCGCCGGCGCGGTCGAAGCGCAGGTTGGCAACGATGGCGGTCTGTCCGTAATCCCGGCTTTCGCGCTGCAGCCCGAGGCGGGCCGCCAGATCCGACTGGCCGCCGTCGGCCAGCAACAGCAGCCGTCCCTCGCGGCATTGCAGGTCCTCTTCCTGTTCGGACCTGAACTCGATGACCGGCCCCGAGTCCTGCATCTGCAGCGATTCGATGCGTGCCGGAAAACACAGCTCGATGGCCGGTTCCCGCTCGGCCTCGATGAGCAGGGTTTGCTGCAGCAGATGGTATTCGACGACCTGGCCCATCGCTTCCAGACCCAGTTCATCGGCATGCAGACGGGTCATGCCGAGATGGCCGGCGCTGGAAACATGGATGTGGCGGATCGGCGCACAGTTGGGCCGCAGGTCGTCCCACAGGTCCAGCGACTCGAAGATGCGCTGGCTCGAAAGGGACAGGGCAATGGAGCGGGCATCCATCGCATCGGGTTCGACATAGCCCAGATCCCGCGCTTCCAGCAGCGTCACGCTGCGCCCCTGGCGGGCCAGGGTCAGCGCCGCGGACAACCCGACCGGGCCACCGCCGACGATGCAGACATCGCGCATGCCCTGTTGCATCGCGTGTTCAGACCTCGCCGGCCATGAAGGCCTCGATCTCGGCGGCGCGGCTCGGCAGGCCGGCGGTCAGTACCTCGCAGCCGGTCTTGGTGACGAGCACATCGTCCTCGATGCGCACGCCGATGTTCCACCACTTGCGATGCACGCCCTTGCTGTGCGCCGGAATGTAGATGCCCGGTTCGACCGTCATCACCATGCCCGGCTCCAGCAGGCGCCACTGGTCGCCGACCTTGTAGTCGCCGACATCGTGCACATCCAGCCCCAGCCAATGACCAGTGCGGTGCATGTAGAAACGCTTGTAGGCTTCCTCCTTGATCAGTTTGGTGACATTGCCCTTGAGCAACTTGAGTTCGACCAGCCCCCTGGTGATCACGCGGATCGCGGCATGGTGCGGGTCGTTCCAGTGGTTGCCCGGTTTGACCTTGCGGATCGCGGCCTTCTGCGCCTGCCAGACGATCTCGTGGATATCCCGCTGGGCCGGCGTGAAGCGCCCGTTGACGGGGAAGGTGCGGGTGATGTCCGAGGCGTAGCCCTCGACCTCGCAACCGGCGTCGATCAGCAACAGTTCGCCGTCGTCGAGGACCTGGTTGTTCTCGGTGTAGTGCAGGATGCAGGCATTGGCGCCGCCGCCAACGATGGGCGTGTAGGCGTGCTCGGCATGGTTGCGGCGGAACTCGTGGGCAAACTCGGCCTCGATCTCGTACTCGTGCATGCCGGGCCGGCACAGCCGCATGGCCCGCTTGTGGGCGGCGATGGAGATCTGCGCCGCCTTCTTCATGGTGCTGATTTCGGCGCGGCTCTTGTACAGGCGCATGTCGTGCAGCAGGTGGTCGATGGCGACGAATTCGTAGGGCACATGGGCACCGCTGCGCGACTGGCGCTTGATCTGGTTGACCCAGCCCATCAGTCGCCGGTCGAAATCGGGATAGCGCCCGATGGCCGTGAACACCTTCTGCCTCCCCTCGAGCAGGCCCGGCAGAATGTCGTCGATATCGCTGATGGGGAAGGAATCGTCGGCGCCGTAGTCCTCGACCGCGCCCTGCTGACCGGCGCGTCGGCCGTGCCAGGTCTCCTGTTCCGGGTCATTCTCGCGGCAGAACAGGATGTACTGTCCGTGGTCGCGCCCCGGCACCAGCACCAGCAC
>WGBK01000181.1 GCA_015494335.1 Gammaproteobacteria bacterium
GCATCGGCCAGCATGTCGATGGAATCGGCGATCAGACCCGTCGATTGCGCCCACCAGCCCACGGCCAGCTCGACCACGAACAGGACGCCATTGATCGCCAGCAGTTGCCACAGAACCCGGCTCTGCTCGCGGTCGGTAATCTCGATATGACAGCCGCAATCGCTCATTTTCCACTCCGCACAAAAACCGCGATTCTACGCCAGCGGACCGGCAATCACGAGCCAAACCGAGGCATATTGCAGAATCGCCGCGACAAGCACGAAGCCGTGCCAGATCACATGATGCCAGGGCATGCCCTTGCGTACATAGAAGGCCACTCCGACGGAATAGAGGATGCCGCCGGCCAGCAGCAGCCACAGGGCCGGCATCGGCACCCGCTCCAGCATGGGCTGAATGGCGATGACGACAATCCACCCCATGCCGAGGTAGAGCAGCAGCGACAGACGCCGCCAGCGGCCGAAGAATTCGTGCCAGATGCCGGCCAGGGCCAGCAGCCAGATCACTACAAACAGGCTCCAGCCCCAGCCGCCACGCAGGCTGACCAGCAGAAAGGGGGTATAGGTGCCGGCGATCAGCAGGTAGATGGCCACATGATCGAGATGCCGCAGCCACTGCCGCCGACGCGGCTCCCTGGTCGCGTGGTACAGCGACGACGAGGCAAAGGAAAACAGCAGCGTCAAGCCGTAGACCAGGCTCGCGAACAACCGCCAGCCATCATCGAGGCGCCAGGACAGCCGCAGCAGCCAGCCGAGTCCGGCCAGACCGAGCAGCAGGCCGGCGGCATGGGTAATCACATGCCAGCGTTCTTCACGGGGCGGATAGAGGGAGGGAGTGTGTACGCTCATGGCAGGCACAAGATAACGGCCAGACCAAAAGTTTCAAGTCAAAACGAAGCGGCGGCCCGCGCGGCCTCGTCGTACAGCCCCGATAGCGAGCGCAACAGGCGAGCGATCTCGCCCAGGCGCTGGTTGTCGACGCCGATCTCGCCGAGAGACTCGATCAGGCATTCCTCGCGCACCTCGCGATAGCGCTGGCAGGCCGCCACGCCCTGCTCGGTCGTGGAAAAGAAGCTCTCCTTGCCGACGCGCCGGCTTTCCACCAGCCCCAGCTTTACCAGCTTGCGCAGGGCGTAGCTGGCGGTGTGAGTATCCTCGATATTGAGATTGAAGCAGATATCCGCCAGCTTCTTGGCCCGCGAGCGATGGTTAACATTGTGCAGGATCAGCACATCCAGCGGATTCAGGTCGGCCAGTCCGGCCGCGGTCATGCAGCGGACCATCCAGCGCTGAAAGGCGTGATTGGCGATGATCAGGCCGTATTCCAGTTCCGACAGTTCCGCCGCCTTCTCGCTGACCAGGTGCGACGAGGAAACGATCGGCTGGTGGCGCTTTCGTTCATCATTGCTCATCGGTTTTCTCTCCATAGCCGCCACCTCCCGGCGTTTCTATGACCAGTCGATCGCCTTCCCGTACCGACACATGATCGGTCGAGCCGAGCGGGATCTCCTCGCCGTCCGACCGCAACAGACGGTTGCGTCCGGTTTGGGCCGCCTCGCCACCGGCCATGCCATAGGGCGGAACGCGGCGGTGGCCGCTGAGGATGCTGACCGACATGGCCTCGAGAAAGCGCATCTCGCGGCGCACACCGTCGCCGCCGTTCCAGCGCCCGCGCCCGCCGGAGCCACGGCGAATGGAAAAGGATTCGAGGCGCACCGGGTAGCGCCATTCCAGCACCTCCGGATCGGTGAGGCGGGAATTGGTCATGTGGGTATGCACCGCGCTGCAGCCGTGATGATTCTCGCTGGCACCTTCCCCGCCGCACAGGGTCTCGTAGTACTGGTGACGCTCGTTGCCCCAGGTGATGTTGTTCATCGTGCCCTGGGAGGCGGCGCAGACGCCCAGCGCACCGAACAGCGTATCGACAATGGCTTGCGAGGTTTCCACATTGCCGGCCACCACTGCCGCCGGATAGCTCGGACAGATCATGCTGTCCTCGGGCAGAATCACTTCGAGCGGCTTCAGGCAGCCCTCGTTGAGCGGGATGCGGTCATCGACCAGGCAACGGAACACATAGAGCACGGCGGCGCGGGCAATCGCCGACGGCGCGTTGAAATTTCCGGCATGCTGCGGGCTGGTACCGCTGAAGTCGATGCGCGCGCGGCGCGCGTCCTTGTCCAGCTCGATGCGCACACAGATGCGGGGACCGTCGTCCATCTCGTAACAGAACTGGCCGTCGGAGAGCACATCCAGCACCCGGCGCACCGACTCCTCGGCATTGTCCTGCACATGGCGCATGTAGGCATGCACGACTTCGAGGCCGTAGTGATCGACCATCTTCAGCAGTTCCTGCATACCCTTTTCACAGGCCGCCAGCTGCGCCTTGAAATCGGCAATGTTCATATCCGGGTTGCGCGCCGGATAATCGCCACTGACCAGGCGTTCGCGCATTTCCCGTTCGAGGAAGCGACCGCGATCGACGATCTTCAGGTTGTCGAGCAGCACGCCCTCTTCCAGCACCGTGGTCGAATCCGACGGCATCGAACCGGGGGTCTTGCCGCCGATATCCGCATGATGGCCGCGCGAGGCGACATAAAACAGCACCCGCTCTTCCGAGGCACCGGCGGGGCGACCGAAAACCGGCTTGATCAGGGTGACATCGGGCAGGTGGGTGCCGCCGTTGTAGGGCGCGTTGAGCACGAAGGCATCACCGCGCTGCATGCGACCGCCCCACTCGCGGATCACCGCCTTGATGCTCTCGCTCATCGACCCGAGATGCACCGGCATGTGCGGCGCATTGGCGATCAGGTCGCCTTCGGCATCGAATACCGCGCAGGAGAAATCCAGCCGTTCCTTGATGTTGACCGAAACCGCCGTGTTCTCCAGCACCGCGCCCATCTGCTCGGCGATGGACATGAACAGGTTGTTGAAGATCTCCAGCAATACCGGGTCCACCTCGGTGCCCACGGCAAAGCGTTCGGGACGGGCCTGGTAGCGTTCCAGCAGCAGGTCGCCACGGCGGGTCAGGCGGCCGCGCCAGCCCGGCTCGATAACAATGGTGCTGGTCGGCTCGACCACCACCGCCGGCCCCTCGACCCACTGTTCCAGCGGCAGCCGGACGCGATCGAAAAAGGGGGTGGGCCGGGTTTCACCGCCCAGTGACAGCTCGTGCCAGGCCAGCGGCGCGCCATCGCGGCCCTGTTCGTCGATCTGCGGGAGCGGCGGCGGCTGGTGACGGGCAATGCTTTCCACCTCGATGGAGCGCAGCATCAACGGCTTGTCCTCGTCGATGAAGCCGAAGGACTGGCGATGCCGGCGCTCGAAAGCCGAGCGGATCGATTCCAGGTCGCCCCAGGGGACCGACAGGCTGGTATCGGAACCGGCATAGTGCAGGTGCAGGCGGGTTTCATGCTCGATGAGGCCCTCCGCGCCCTGCTCGCGCAGCGCGCTGGCGCCGGCCTCGATCAGTTCTTCCCGCAGGGGCTCGAGCTGCCGCAGCAATGCCGTCTCCAGCGGCTGCTCGACGCTGCGCTCGATAATCTGCCGCAGATCCGCCAGCCCCATGCCGTAAGCCGACAACACGCCAGCATGAGGGTGCAGAAAGATGCGCTGCATGCCCAAGGCATCGGCCACGCCGCAGGCA
>WGBK01000182.1 GCA_015494335.1 Gammaproteobacteria bacterium
AGGGCCGCCACCACAAGCAGTGAAAGCCACAGGCGCCAGGGCCGATGCTGGCGCACCTGAAACCCGCCGTGAATACCGCTCACGGCATCAACCCGATACCCGAAAGGCCCTCGGTCTCATCCATGCCCAGCATCAGATTCATGTTCTGCACCGCCTGCCCGGCAGCGCCCTTGACCAGATTGTCGATCACCGACAGCAGCACCACGCGGTTGGAATCCGGCAGGCGGTGCACCGCGATGCGGCAGTCATTGGCGCCCTTGACCGAACGCGTCTCCGGATGCGAACCCGGCGGCATGACATCGACAAAGGGCTCCTCGGCATAGAACAGTTCCAGCGCCTGCTGAATGCGCGGTTCGTCGGCCAGCGCCTCGCAATAGACGGTGGCATGTATGCCTCGGATCATCGGCATCAGATGCGGCACGAACACCAGGTCGGCGGCATCGTTGACCTGGCGCAGGTTCTGCCGGATCTCGGGATAATGACGGTGCCCCTTGACCGCATAGGCCTTGACCGACTCCGAAGCCTCGCACAGGGAAGTCGACACATTGGCGCCGCGCCCGGCGCCGCTGACGCCGGACTTGCAGTCGGCGATGATGCTGTCGGGGCGGATCAGTTCGTGCTTGAGCAGCGGCAGCAGCGCCAGGGTCACTGCCGTGACATAGCAGCCCGGGTTGGCGACCAGTTGGGCGTCGAGGATCTGTTCGCGGTTCATTTCGGGCAGGCCATAGACCGCGCGCTCGACACTGAACGGGCTGGCGTGTTCCTGGCCGTACCACTGGCTCCACACACGCAGATCCTTGAGACGGAAATCGGCCGCCAGGTCGATGACCTTGATGCCCGCCTCCAGCAGTTCCTCGACCTGGTGCATGGCAGTACCGTTGGGTGTCGCGAAGAACACCAGGTCACAGCGCTTGTAAGCCTCGATGGAGGGTTCGCTGAACTCCAGATCCACGCGCCCGCGCAGGTTGGGAAAGACTTCGGCCACCGGCGTGCCGGCACGGGAACGGGATGTGATGACCTCGAGTTGGGCTTGGCCGTGGTTCGCCAGCAGGCGCATCAACTCGACACCGGTATAGCCGGTGCCGCCAACAATACCGATTCTTGCCATGGGATGGGGCCGGGTTGCGTGTGACAGGGAGCGCAGGATTATACCCCGCGGCCGGAGGGCTGACAAAGACTGAAACCCGCGGCGGACGGATATTTGACGGCGCCGGGTATGCCCGTCACAATCGCTGCCCCGACCCGAGGAAAACAAACATGCTCTGGCCCAAGGCACTGCATCTGATCTTCATGGTGGCCTGGTTCGCCGGCATCTTCTATCTGCCGCGGCTGTTCATCAACCACGCGATGACCGACAACCCCGACACCCAGGCCCAGTTCAAGCAGATGGAACGCAAGCTCTACCGCTTCACCACACCATGGATGCTGCTGACACTGCTGTTCGGCTTCTGGATGCTCTACGACTATGCCTGGGCCGCCTGGGGCAGGGACTGGTGGCTGCATGCCAAGCTGACCCTGATCGGAATCCTGGTGATCTATCACTTCTATTGCGGGCACCTGGTCAAGGTTTTCGCCGAGGATCGCAACACCCGCAGCCACCGTTGGTACCGCTGGTTCAACGAGATCCCGGCCCTGATTCTTTTCATCGTGATCCCGCTGGCGGTATTCAAGCCCTCCTGAGAGTGAAGTCAGGATCCCGTCAACTGAATCCGGTATGGGGTAGTGTCTGATCGGAAAACCTCGGCGGCATGGATGCCGGCGTGGAGCCTACAGGGATGTATTTACGGCGTTTTTCCGAGCAGACACTACCCCATACACATCAATAACTTAGGAATTCAGGCAACATAAGTCTTGAGAATGAAGTCCCTTCACTTCTGCGCGCGGATCAGTTCGCCCAGGCCCTTTTCGTCCAGCCGTGCGGCATAGAACTCCCGTACCTCGTCGGCCTCGTGCAGGCTCAGAGCCTGCAGCCGCAGGTTGGACAGCTCTTCCTGGCTGAAGGAGCGGATCACCTTCTTCGCCCGCGGCAGGCTGCCGGCGCTCATCGACAGGCTGTCGATACCCATGCCGATCAGCGCCATGACCCCGATCGGATCGCCGGCCAGCTCGCCACAGACACTGACCGGCG
>WGBK01000183.1 GCA_015494335.1 Gammaproteobacteria bacterium
ACATCAACCAGATCATCGAAACCGCTTTCGAACAGCAGAGGCACGACGACTAGAACCAGGTCGCCCGCTTGCCGCTGCTCCAGCTCCGCGATGGTTTGCTCGATGCGCTGGCGGATCATCGGGTGCAGCATCTGTTCCAGCCAGTGGCGTTCTTGCGGCTCCTCGAATACCCTGCGCCGCAGGGCAGGGCGGTCGATCTGGCCTTGGTCATCGAGAATTTCGGGGCCAAAGTGATCGACGCAGGCCCGATAACCGGACTCACCCGGTTGCATGAGTTCACGACTGACGAGATCCGCATCGATGACCGGAATGCCGAGCTGTTGCAGGGCATTTGCAAGCGTTGACTTGCCCGAGGCGATGCCACCGGTCAGGCCGATCCGTTGCATCAGAGAAGGGAGAAATAGAAGCGGTTGAGTTGCTCGCCCCACAGCAGGGCGATCCAGCCGGCGGCGGCCAGGTAGGGGCCGAAGGGAATCTGGGTCTGGCGCGAGGTTTTCTTCAGCAGGATCATAGTGATACCGACCGTGGCTCCGACCAGGGAAGAGGTCAGGATGATAACGAACAGCATCTTCCATCCCATCCAGGCGCCGAGCATGGCCAGCAACTTGAAGTCGCCGTGCCCCATGCCTTCCTTGCCGGTGATCAGCTTGAATACGATATACACGCTCCACAGGCTCAGATAGCCCGCCATCGCGCCGATGACGCTGCTTTCGAGGTCGACGAAGACATGGAAGAAGCCGAGCAGGATACCCAGCCACAGCATCGGCAGGGTCAGGCTGTCGGGCAGCAGCTTGTGGGCGATGTCGATTCCGCTCATGGCGATCAGCGCCCAGGTGAGGACCAATGCTGCGAGGGTCTGTTCGCTGACCCCGAAACGCCAGGCTACGGCCAGGGAAGCCAGAGCGGTGAACAACTCCACCAAGGGGTATTGCAGGGATATGCGGGTACCGCAGGCCTTGCACTTGCCGCCCAGCAGCAACCAGGAGATCACCGGAATGTTCTCCAGCGCCGTGATGGCGTGACCGCAATGGCCACAACGGGAACGTGGCACCAGCAGATTGAAAGGTTCGTCGGCGGGTTGCTCCGGCTGCTCGAGAAACTCGAGACATTCCCGTCGCCATTCCCGTTGCATCATCAGCGGCAGCCGGTAGATCACCACATTGAGAAAACTGCCGACCAGCAACCCGAGCACGAAAATCGTGCCGAGGAACAGCCAGGGCATCTCTTCAAATGCCTGCAGGATGTTTTCGATCATCCTGGAGAAAGGATCAAACCACGTTGCCGAGCTGGAAGATCGGCAGGTACATGGCAACGATCAGACCGCCGACCAGAACACCGAGTACAGCCATGATCATGGGCTCCATCAGCGAGGTCAGGTTGTCGACCAGGTTGTCGACCTCGGCTTCGTAGAAATCGGCCACCTTGCTCAGCATGTGATCCAGCGATCCGGCTTCCTCGCCGATGGAAACCATCTGTATCACCATGTTGGGGAACAGGCCGGTATTTTTCATCGCGGTCTGCAGTTGGGTGCCCGAGGAGATCTCGTCGCGTATCTTCAGGGTGGCCTCGTAAAAGACATTGTTGCCGGTGGCGCCGGCCACCGATTCCATGGCCTCGACCAGGGGTACGCCCGCGGCCGACATGGTTTCCAGGGTACGGGCGAATCGGGCAATGGCAGACTTCTCGGCGATTTCGCCGACGACAGGGATCTTGAGAACGAAACGATCCTTCCAGTTGCGGAACTTGGCGGACTTGGCGTTGAAATGCTTGTAGACGAAGATGGCCACGCCGATGGCGGCAACGAACATCCACCAGTAGGCCTGCATGAACTCGGACAAGCCGATAACGAACAGGGTCATGGCGGGTAATTCGGCGCCAAAGCTGGAGAAGACTTCCTGGAACTGGGGTACAACGAAGATCAACAGGATGACGGTAACGATGAAGGCGACGACCAGCACAGCGATGGGATAGGTCATTGCCTTCTTGACCTTGGCCTTCAGGGCCTCGGTCTTTTCCTTGTAGGTGGCCAGCTTGTCGAGCATGGTTTCCAGGGCGCCCGACTGCTCGCCGGCCTCGACCAGGTTGACGAACAGCGGGTCGAAATACATCGGGAATTTCTTCAGTGCGTTGGCGAAGGTCGCGCCGGCCTCCACGTCCGACTTGATGTCCATGATCATCTTGGCCATGGCGGGGTTGTCGTTGCCCTGGCCGATGATGTCGAAGGATTGCACCAGGGGCACGCCGGAAGACATCATCGTCGCCATCTGGCGGCTGAAGATGGCGATGTCGGCGGGTGTGATCTTGGCGGTCTTGCCACCGAACAGGGGTTGTGGCTTCTTCTTCATCCGCAGGGGGTTGATGCCCTGCTTGCGCAGCTGACCCTTGGCCAGTGCATCGTTGAGGGCAAAGATCTCGCCCTTGACGCGATTGCCGTTGCGGTCGGTGCCTTCGTAGAGAAACTCGATCTTTTCCGGTGGGTTCTTGGCCATTTTCTAGTGCTCCTTCAAGGAAATCATTGCGAGTTCAGTCCGCTTGTCTGTGTTCACGGCAAGGCGTTCCTCGCAGGTAATGGTTGTTCCCTTGCCAAGAGGAACAACGCAGTCCGTGGGCGCAGACAAGCTGACCCGCAGGGCGTTTCTGTGCCGTTCCGCAGCTGCGTTCCAGTGCTTGCCAAGGGAATGACCATTGCCTGCGCACTGCGCCTTGCTGCGAAAAGGCACAGAAACGCTGAATCCGCAATGATTTCCTTGAAGGAGCACTAGTCCTTGGTGACTCGGTTGGCTTCTTCAAGGCTCAAAATGCCCTGTTTCACTTTTTTCAGTGCGGAACGGCGCAAGTCATCCACGCCTTCCTTCGCGGCCTGGTCGGCCAGATCCATGGCATTGGCGCCGGACATGATCAGGCGCCCGATGGCTTCGGTGACTGGCATGACCTGGTAGATGCCGACCCGTCCCTTGTATCCCTTCACGCACTGGTCGCAGCCCATGGCCCGGTAGATGGTAAAGCCCTCGGCGATATCCTCGTCGGTGAAACCTTCTTCCTTCAGTACTTTCTCCGGAAGATCCTCGCTGGTCTTGCAGTGCGGGCAAAGACGACGTCCCAGACGTTGCGCAATGATGAGTGTAACCGAGGTAGCGATGTTGAAGGCCGGAACCCCCATGTTCATCAGACGAGTGAGCGTTTGAGGGGCATCATTGGTATGCAGGGTGGAAAGCACCAAGTGGCCGGTCTGGGCCGCCTTGATCGCGATTTCGGCGGTTTCCAGGTCGCGGATCTCGCCGACCATGATCACATCCGGATCCTGGCGCAGGAAGGCGCGCAGGGCTTCGGCGAAGGTCAGGCCGACCTTTGGGTTGACGTTGACCTGGTTGATGCCTTCGAGATTGATCTCGGCCGGATCCTCGGCCGTGGAGATATTGGTTTCCGGCTGATTGAGGATGTTCAGTCCCGTGTACAGGGAAACGGTCTTGCCGCTGCCGGTAGGGCCGGTGACCAGGATCATGCCGTAGGGATTGGACAGGGCCTGCATGTACAGCTCCTTCTGCTCCGGTTCGTAGCCAAGGGCATCAATGCCTAGTTTGGCACTGCCGGAATCGAGGATCCGCAACACGATTTTCTCGCCGAACAGGGTCGGGCAGGTGTTGACACGGAAATCGATGGCGCGTTTCTTCGACAGCTTGAGCTTGATGCGGCCGTCCTGGGGCACGCGGCGCTCGGCGATATCCATGCGCGACATGACCTTGACCCGCGCGGTCAGCTTGCCGGCGATATTGATCGGCGGCGAGGCGACTTCCTGCAGGATGCCATCGATTCGATAGCGGATGCGATAGCGTTTTTCGTAGGGCTCGAAGTGGATATCGGAAGCCCCCTTGTTGATGGCATCGACCAGGATCTTGTTGACGAACTTGACGACCGGTGCGTCCTCGGCATCGCTCTGGGTCGGCCCCTTGTCTTCCTCTTCCTCGTCGGCCGCTTCGATATCCAGGTTGTCGAGGTCGTCATCCAGCATCTCGCCCATGTCGGTATCCATCGCCGACAGGGCCTTGTCGATGAACTGATCGAGTTGGTCGATGCGTACCAGAACCGGCTCGGTGGACAGCCCGGTATTGAACTTGAATTCGTCCAGCGCCTGAATATTGGTGGCATTGTCGATGGCGACGAACAGGCGCTTGCCGCGCTTGAACAGGGGAACTGCGTGGTGCTTGCTGATCAGTTTTTCATCAATTAGCGTCAGGGGGGCCTGCTCCGGATCCATGACCGACAGGTCGAATACCGGGATACCGAACTCCTGGGCCGAGGCCATGGCGATGACTTCAGGCTTGACCAGCTTGTGCTCCACCAGGTAACGGTTGAGGGAGACCTTCTCTGCCTTCGCCTTGTCGATGGCGTCCTGAACGGCAGGTTCATCGATGACCTGGTCGGCCACCAGCTTGCGGGCCAGGCCGGTCAATGGGGGAGCGGAAACAGTATTCATGAAGTCGCGGAAGGCAAGTTGATTGTATTTGAGGTTTCCTCTGTATCCAACTGAGTATATTACAGTTTCGAGATTTTGTTGAACGGAATCAGTGACGATGGAGAATCCTGGCGATGTTTCAAGGAAAAGGACAAGTCAAAACGAAAGAAGGCCCGCAAAAACTGCGGGCCTTCCCGGGTTTGAGGCTCGATTGGCCTGGGTTTCAGGCCAATCGGGTGCCTCGGCAATTGCCAGCTGGATCAGTTGGCTTTGCAGACATTGCTTGCGATACAACCGGAACCGGCATTTGACCAAGAGAGCTGGCCAGTAGCGGCGTCAACAGCCGGGGTAAGAATATATGTGTCAGTTGCAGCGATTCCATTTGCGGCTACAGGCGTAATGGTGATGACGCCATCGGTTACGGCAACAGTATTGACTGCGGCATTGGCTTCAGCTGCATTTACAGCAGAGGTGATGCCCTGCTCACCCGGGTCGTCACATACAGTGATGTCGCCACCCGCTTCCTGAGCACAGAGCTCAACGGCAGTCTTGACGCCATTGGACATGTTGATGACTTCGGTGTAGCGGGCGCGCTTGGTGTAGTCCTGGTAAGCCGGCAGAGCCACGGCGGCCAGGATGCCGATGATCGCGACCACGATCATGAGTTCGATCAGTGTAAAGCCTGATTGCTGTTTCTTCATCATTATGATTTCCTCAAGTTAAATGAACTTCCAAATTGAAACACGAAGCGGCTGTGCCGATTCATGCGGGGAATTTAGCAGGGACCGTGCCAGTTTCCCATAAAATTCAGAAATCTCTTATAAATCAACATATTGAGAACTTTTGGTTTTCGGGAAGAGACCGCTCGCCCCGGAAATTCAACTCTTGGGCGTGACAATTTTGTCAATGTTTGACAATTCGGTCAGTGTTTGGTCAAACCGAATTTCTCGCAGCGATAGCGAAGCTGTCGCAGGGTGATGCCCAGCTCGCGCGCGGCGGCGGACTGGTTCCAGCGATTGGCCTCGAGGGCCCGGCGCAGGGCCTCGGCCTCGATCTCGCGGGTCTGCTGGGTCAGGGTGGGGCGCGTCTGCCCTGCAATCGGCATTTCCGGTAATTGAAGATCGCCGGGCTCGATGCGGTCGCCGTCGGCGAGGGCGGCCGCCCGTTCGAGGATATTCTCCAGTTCCCGCACATTGCCGGGAAAGGCGTATTCCCTTAGCCGCCGCAGGGCGTCGTCGTCGATTTGCAGGTTGCGTAGTTGTTCCCGCGACAGGCGGGCAAGAATGTGCTCGGCCAGTAGCGGGATGTCGTCTCTCCGTTCCTGCAGCGGAGGCGTCTGGATGCCGATGACATTGATACGGTAGTAGAGATCCTGGCGGAACTGGCCTTGCTCCACCAGTTTTGCCAGATTCTTGTGCGATGCGCTGATGATGCGCACATCGGTGGCGATCTCCTGCTGGGCGCCGACCGGCCGGATGCTCTTTTCCTGCAATACCCGCAGCAGCTTGACCTGCATCGGCAGCGGCAGGTCGGCGATCTCGTCGAGAAACAGGGTGCCGCCCTCGGCGCTGCGGAACAGACCGGGATTGTCGCTGACCGCACCGGTAAAACTGCCTTTTACATGGCCGAACAGTTCGCTTTCCATCAGTTCCGACGGGATGGCGCCGCAGTTGACGGCGACAAAGGGGGCGTCGGCGCGGGCGCTTTGCAGGTGGATCTGCCGCGCGACCAGCTCCTTGCCGGTGCCCGACGGTCCTTCGATGAAGACCGGTGCCTGGCTGCGCGCGAATTTCTTGATCGATTGCTTGAGTTCGCGCATCTGGGGGGAATTGCCGATGATGCGGTAGCGGTCGTCGGGCCGGGAGCCGTCGGCGAAACCGCTGTCGGTGCTGTCCTCGGCGGGCAGGGCCACGCCGGCGGTCTGCAGACCGTGCTCGACCAGCGAGCGAAGCTTTTCCAGCGACACCGGCTTGGACACGAAGTCGTAGGCGCCGGCCTTCATTGCCTGGATCGCCAGTTCCATGCTGCCATGGGCGGTAATCACGGCAACCGGCAGCTGCGGCTTGTGCTGCTGGATGTACTCGACCAGGGCGATGCCGTCGCCGTCGGGGAGGCGCATGTCGGTCAGGCAGAAATCGAACTCGCGTTGCTGGATCAGCCGCGTGGCGCTGCTGTAATCGGCGGCGCAGGCCACCTCCAGACCCATGCGCAACAGGGTCATTTCCAGCAGTTCGCGGATGTCGGGTTCGTCGTCGACGACGAGGACGGATTGTTTGCTCATTTGCTGACCTCGTGCTTGCACAGGGTAAAGCGGGCGCCGCCTTCAGGCTGGTTGGCGGCGCTGACCCGGGCATTGTTGAGTTCGGCGAGCTGGGAAACGATATACAGGCCCAGCCCGCTGCCCTGGTGACTGGTGGTATAGAAGGGTTCGAAGATCTTGTCGATCTGTTCCTCGGCCAGCCCCTTGCCCTGGTCGATGATATCGATGCACAGCTCCCGCTCCTTGTTGCGGTGCACCCGCAGCACTACCGGTTGTTCCGATCCCGAATGGTGCAGGGCATTGCGGCACAGGTTGGTGAGTATGCGTTCGAGATGGCTGCGATCGAAATGGAGCTCGCTGTGCTCGGTATCCCATTCGATGCGAAAGCGCCTGCGGCAATCCTCGTCGCCGACACAGAGGCTGTCGAGGAATGCCGGCAGCCATTTGCGCAGGTCGATGCCTTCCTCGCTGGCCATTTGCCCCCGGGAGATCTGCATGATGTCTTCGATGATGCCGTTGATGCGCCGGCTGTGCTGCTGGATGATCTCGCTCAGGCGAAGCTCGGTGGCGGGCAGGTCGTGGTTTTCCCCCAGCAGTTCGGCGGCGTGGGAGATGGCGCCGAGCGGGTTGCGGATCTCGTGGGCGATATTGGCGGTGAGCTGGCCGAGGGACATCAGCTTGGCCTGTTGCATCTGCTGCTTGAGGCTGGAGACATCCTCGAGGAAAACCAGCGTGCCCTGGTGCGAGGCCGAGGACAGGGGGTGGAAACTGGCCTGCAGGTCGATGCCGCCGGTGGTCGAGGGCAGCAGGCATTTCGGCGTGTCGGGGTCCACCCGCCAGCGCTGCAGCGCCTTGTATACGCCGGGAAGCACGTGCGCCAGGTCGAAGGGCGGCTGCAGTTCCTCGTAGCTGCGACTGAGCCGGCTGTGCAGCAGTTGCTTGGCGCTGTCGTTGATGTGGCGTACCTGGTCCTCGCTGTCCATGGCCAGCACGCCGGAATCCATGTTCTGCAGGATTTCGGAGTTCAGAGCGGCCAGGTTGGCCGCGTCCAGCTTGTGTTTCTGGATCTGTTCCTCGCCTCGGCGAATGCGGCGGGTCAGGGTCTGGGTGACGACGGCGGTGATGAACAGGATGATGCCGAGCAGACCGACCTGGGTCGAATTGCCGCGATAGTCGGTGATATTGCTGGCGTAGATGTATTCGGTGAGCAGCCCGACGGTGCCCAGGGCCGCGAACACCAGCGCCAGCGACTCGCGACTGAGCAGCGCCGAGATGGCAATGGGGATCACCAGCAGCATTCCGAGCCCGCTGGAGACCCCGCCGCAGGCATGCATCAGCAGGATGATGGCGAGAATGTCGCTGTAGATCTGCAGCGTTACCTGGGCCTGGTAGTTGCGCCTTTCGATCCACGAGGCCACGGTGAAGACGACGGCCAGCAACAGGTAGCCGAAGCTGACCCAGGCATACATCGTGGTGTCGCGGATCTGCAGCAGCGGCGAATCGGGGAGAAAGCTCTGGCTGAACAGGATCGCCGCGACGATCACCCGTGAGATGTTGAGCAGGCGCAGCGAGGTCCAGTTGCTCGAGCGTGGCCGGAAGCCGAACTTGATCCCGCCTTCAGCCGTCATAGGCGGAATGACTCGATTTGCCAGAGGGCGCATGCTCGTGGCAGCAATAGGTCTTTCCCTCGACCTGCACGGTCATCGAACGGGGAGTATGAACCCCGCAGGTCTCGCAGATCAGCATGTCTTCCGGCTCTTCCCGCTGCGGATTCCTGCGCTTTGCGGAGTCATCCCCGGCAAACGGCTTCTTCAGGACCCAGTAGATGAATCCTGCCAGCAGCAACAGCATGAGGATGCGGAAGATCATATCGTCAGAATAAAAAGTTATTGGCTGGGGGAGGTTCGCTCGCTAGTCTATGTGCTTCCCGATGCAACGACAAGGTTGGCTCGATTCCATGAATCTGCATGAACACCAGGCGAAAGCACTGTTTCGCCAGTTTCAAATCCCGGTACCGGACGGCGATGCGGCCTTCTCCGCCGATGAAGCCGTCGAGGTAGCCCGCCGGCTCGGCGGCGAACGCTGGATCGTCAAGGCCCAGGTCCATGCCGGCGGCCGCGGCAAGGCCGGAGGCGTCAAGATCGTCGAGGGCGAGCAGGCCCTGCGCGATACGGTGGAAGCCATGCTTGGCTCCCGCCTCGTCACCCATCAGACCGGTCCCGAGGGGCTGCCCGTCAGCCGCGTGCTGATCGAGGCCCTGTCCGACATCGGTCGCGAATACTATCTCGGCGCCCTGATCGACCGCGCCAGCCGTCGCATCGTGTTCATGGCCTCCTCGGAAGGGGGCATGGATATCGAGGAAGTGGCCGCGAAAACCCCGCACAAGATTCTGAAGGTTCAGGTCGAGCCGGCCACTGGGCTGATGCCCTGGCAGGTTCGCCGCTTCGGTTATGGCCTGGGCCTGGCGGGCGACCAGATCAAGCAGCTCGGACGCATCATGAACGGTCTCTACGAGCTGTTCACCCGTCATGACGGCAGCCTGATCGAGATCAATCCGCTGATTACGACGGCGCAGGGCGAGCTGATGGCGCTGGATGCCAAGCTCGGCATCGACGACAACGCCTTGTATCGCCAGCCCGATATCGTTGCAATGCGCGATACCACCCAGGAAGATCCGCGCGAGCTGGCGGCGGCCGAACACGGCCTCAACTATGTCGCCCTGGACGGCAACATCGGCTGCCTGGTCAATGGCGCGGGACTGGCGATGGCGACCATGGACGAGATCAAACTGCAGGGCGGCGAGCCGGCCAATTTCCTCGATGTTGGTGGCGGCGCGACCGCCGACAAGGTGGCCGAGGCTTTCAAGCTGATTCTTTCCGACGACCAGGTGCGCGCCATCCTGGTCAATATCTTCGGCGGCATCGTGCGCTGCGACCTGATTGCCGAGGGCATCCTGCAGGCGGTGCGCGAGGTTGGTGTCGAAGTGCCGGTCATCGTGCGGCTCGAGGGCACCAATGTGGAGCAGGGCAAGCAGTTGCTGGCCGACAGCGATGTCGACATCATCGCCGCCGACGATCTCGAGGATGGCGCGCGCAAGGCGGTGGCCGCCATCGGAGGTGCTGCATCATGAGCATACTGGTCAACAAGGATACCCGGGTGATCTGCCAGGGCTTCACCGGCAAGCAGGGTACTTTCCATTCGCAACAGGCGCTGGACTACGGTACCCGCATGGTCGGCGGCGTCACGCCAGGCAAGGGCGGGCAGACGCACCTTGGATTGCCGGTCTTCGATACCGTGGCCGACGCAGTGGCGGAAACCGGGGCCGAGGCGACGATGATCTATGTGCCTGCGCCCTTCTGCGCCGACGCCATCCTCGAGGCGGCCGCGGCCGGCATCGGTGTCATCGTCTGCATCACCGAGCATATCCCGGTGCAGGACATGCTCAAGGTGCGTGCGGCGCTGGATGCCAGCGGCAGCCGTCTGATCGGCCCCAACTGTCCCGGTATCATCACATCCGGCGAATGCAAGATCGGCATCATGCCCGGCGCGATTCACCACAAGGGTCGGGTCGGCATCATCTCGCGCTCCGGCACCCTGACCTACGAAGCAGTGCACCAGACCACGCAGAACGGCCTTGGTCAGACCACCTGTATTGGCATCGGCGGCGACCCGATCCACGGCATGAGCTTCATCGACTGCCTCGAATTGTTCGAACAGGATCCGCAGACCGAGGGTGTGGTCATGGTCGGCGAGATCGGCGGCAATGCCGAGGAACAGGCCGCGGCCTGGATCCAAGAACATTTCAGCAAGCCGGTGGTGTCCTATATTGCCGGCGTGACCGCCCCTCCGGGCAAGCGCATGGGCCATGCCGGCGCCATCATCGCCGGAGGCAAGGGTACCGCCGACGAGAAGTTTGCCGCGCTGCAGGCGGCCGGTGTCACCACGGTCAACTCCCCGTCGCGGATTGGCGAGGCGATGAAGAAGCTGCTGGGCTGAGGTCTTCTGACGCGGCTTGCCGCGCCCGGCAAACCTCCCTATACTGCCAGCCGTTTTTCCATCCGGGCGGCAGTTTGCCGGATGCATCGCAAACCCGAGAGCCCACAGGAGGACTCTGGATGACTATCGAGTTACCGGAAGGCTACAAGCCTTCCCCCGATGAAGAATACATGTCGCCGCAGCAGCTCGAGTATTTCCGCCGCAAGCTGCTCGACTGGCGCAACGAACTGTTGCAGGAATCCGAGAACACGATCAACCACCTGAAGGAAGAGAACTGGCAGGAGCCGGACATCAACGATCGCGCTTCGCTGGAAACCGACGCCGCACTGGAATTGCGTACCCGGGACCGTTACCGCAAGCTGATCAACAAGATCGACGCTGCGTTGGCGCGTATCGCCGACGGCACTTATGGCTACTGTGAGGAAACCGGCGACGAGATCGGCTTGGCCCGTCTCGAGGCCCGTCCCATCGCCACCCTGACCATCGAGGCCCAGGAAAAGCACGAGCGACTGGAGCGCCAACACCGCGACGAGTAGCAAGGCTGGATCCCTGACGCTTCACCGAAACGCAGCGAGGCCCGGTCCATGAGACCGGGCCTCGTCGTTTCCGTCGTTCGGAGACAGGCTACTTCACCGCGGCGCCGGTCAACTTGGCCAGGGCGCCGGAGATTTTCTTCAGCTGTACGTCACAACCCTGGATGTTGTGGCGTTTCTGCAGGTAGCCGGGCTCGTTGTAGCCGATCCAGACCTTGCCCGCGGCATCCTTCCAGATCAGGGCCTTCTGCGGCAGATCGATGGCCACGGTAGGGGCGCATTTCATCAGCGGGCTGCCGACCTTCGGATTGCCGAAGATGACCAGCTGGGTCGGCTGAATGGCAACTCCGACCTTGCTGGCGGCATCGGAGTGGCGGATGCGGTTGAAGATGGTCATCCCCTTGGATTTGAGTACCTGCTCGAAGCGGGTCGCGGTCTCGTCGACCGAGTAGGGGCTGGCAATGCGCTTGAGGCCGTCGGCCGCCAGCAGGTTGCCGGATGCCAGCAGGAGAGCAAAAAGTGCGATACGGTGAGTTTTCATGGTGCGGTTCCCTTGCGGTTGGAGTGAAAGAATATCGGTCGGGCCGATGATTCTCTGACGCAGCGGCGCCGAAATAATTCCTCAGCCGGTTCCGGTTGCCCTTTTTCCGTTGCCGGAGGAGGGTACTGGCACCCGGGCCGTGGGCACGACCCTCGAGGCCAGGTCGCAGTGGCGGTGCTGGTCGTCGAAGAAGATATGCGGCTTGAACGAGGCCAGCACGCGGTCCTTGGGCACGCCGCCGAGGAAGAAGGTCTCGTCGATGCGCACTTCCCAGGCGCGCAGGGTACGGATCACCCGTTCATGGGCGGGGCTGTTGCGCGCGGTGACCAGCGCGGTGCGAATCGGCGGCGGCCCGTCGATCACCGGGTCGAGCTGGAACTGCAGGTAGGAGAGGGTTTTCAACAGCTTGGCAAAGGGGCCCTCCGGAAGCGGGTTTTGCGCATTCCGCTTCTCGTGCTCGATGAAGGCCTGCAAACCCTGTTCCTGGTAGATCTTCTCCGATTCTTCGGAGAACAGCACTGCGTCACCGTCGAAGGCAATGCGAATCTGCTCCAGGGGCTTGCCGAGGTTGTCCGCCGAACCTTCGTAGATCAGGCCGGAGGCCACCTGGGATTCCACCGCCGCCTGGACATCCTCCTCGGTGGCGGACAGGAACAGGTCCACATCGAAGGCGTTGAGGTACTTGGCCACCGGCTCGCCGCCGGTGAAGGCGGCGCGGGAGATGTCGAGACCGTAATGGTCGATGGAATTCGAGATGCGCAGACTGGTGTCGGCCGAGTTGCGCGACACGATCACCACCTCGACATGGCGCTCACCCTGCTGGATCTCGTTGATCTTCAGCATCGCCTCGATCAGCGCAAAGCCGACGCCGGGCTTGAGGATGTCGTTCTCGTGCTCCAACTGGTAGGCGCAATAGGCCTCCAGGCCCTGTTTCTCGTAGATCTCGTTCTCCTTGCTCAGGTCGAACAGGGCGCGCGAGCTGATGCCGATAACGAGGTAGTTGCTGAGGTCGTAGGCCATGTCAATCCAGGGTCTTGGTCATGATGATGGATTTGCGTTCCTCGTTGTAGCTGCGCTGGCGCCCCTCGGGCAGGAAGTCCAGACTGGCCGGCTCGAAGCCGCGCTCGAGGAACCAGTGGGAGGTGCGGGTGGTGAGGATATAGAGATGCCGCAAGCCGGCCTTGCGCGCCTGCTCCTCGGCCGCGGCCAGCAGTTGTTCGCCGAAACCGCCCTTGCGGTAGTCCGGGTGCACGGCGAGACAGGCGATTTCACCCATGCGGCTTTCCATGTCGGGAATGCAGGCGATACAGCCGACGATCATGCCGTCTTTCTCGATGACCAGAAAATGCTCGATCTCCAGTTCCAGCTGCTCGCGCGAGCGCGGGATCAGGGCGCCGGAACGCTCCAGGGGTTGGATCAGTTCGAGAATGCCGCCGATGTCGTCGATGCTGGCCCGGCGCAGGCCTTCGTAGAAACGGTTGGTGACCATCATGCCCGCGCCCTCGCGGGTAAACAGCTCCTGCAGCAGGCCGCCGTCGAGGCTGGAATCGATGATGTGAACCCGCTCGACGCCCTGCTGCACCGCATCCACGGCCTGCCCCAGCAGGGATGCGAGACCGCCCTCGGCTTCGCCGGAGGCGATGGCCTGCAGGCATTCGGCGGTGGAGAACTGGTCGCTGTCGTCGCGATGGATGTATTCGCGATGGAAATAGATCAGTTTTTCCGCGCCGAGCTGAATCGCCACCTGGGCCGCCAGTTCCTCGGCCGGCAGGTTGAACAACTCGCCGCTGCGCGAGTAGCCCAGCGGCGACAACAGCGGGATATGCCGCGGCAGCAGTTCGCGCAGGCGGTCGCAGTCGATGGAACGGGGCTTGCCGCTGTACTGCATGTCGACGCCATCGATCACGCCCAGCGGCATGCCGATGACGAAATTTCCGCCGATCACCGAGATGTCGGCGCCGGACATGGGGGTGTTCGGCAGGCCCATGGAAAGCCGGGATTCGATGCAACTGCGCGCCTCGTGGATGGCCTGCAGGATCACCGGCATTGCCGATTTTTCACTGATGCGCATGTTGCGGTGGAAACGGCTTTCGATGCCGGCCGCCTGCAATCGGTCGTCGATCTGCTCACGGCAACCATGCACCAGTACCAGCCGGATGCCGAGGTGATGGCACAGGGCGATATCGTGGATCAGGTGGTCGAAACCGTCCGACCGCAGCAGGTCGCCGCCGATGGCCAGCACAAAGGTCTTGCCGCGAAAGGTGTTGATATAGGGTGCCGCGCTGCGAAACCAGTGGATATGCTCGGTCTGGGACATGATATCTATGCAATTGAATGGACGGATGATAGCCATATCGCCGCAACAATGCACTCGCCAGCCCGGCATGCGGCGCAGGGGTTTCCGCGCCGCCCCATTTTTGTGCGACGGCTGCAGAGGAATGGATTACAATGAAAGTCGCGCCACGGAAGTGACGGAAGTGAATTCTGCCCAACGGAGCCATGGACAAGAAACTCGCCATCAGCACCTACCACCTGCAGCAGCACGAGTTGGTCAACTTCCTCTATGACCGATTTCCGCTGGGCTTGCTCTATACCCTCATCGTCGGTTTCATCGCCGCATTGCTGGCCGCCTTCGAGCTGGATCTGCAGGGGCGTTCGTCCTGGCCCTGGATGTGGTACGGCGCTCTGGTGACGCTGGAGCTGGCGCGCTGGCGCCTGAAGCTGCTATATGACCGGGTGCGCCACGACGACTATCTCAATCATCGCCTGTGGAAAAGACGCTTCTTCGTTGGTATGGTCATGGTCGCCCTCTGGCAGGGCCTGGGCGCGGTGATCGCGATGCCCTACATCAGCCAGAATCTGCAGTACATCTACCACATCTTCCTGCTCGGTCTTGGCGCCGGAGCCATTGCCTACCTGTCGACCTCGATGTGGGTGTACACCAGTTATCTGGTATTGATGATCCTGCCGATCACGCTGTACCAGTTTTGGCTTGGTACCCCGGACGGCATCGTGCTGGGGCTGATGTACCTGTTCATGCTCTGGGCCTACTACAGCGGGGTCAAGTGCATGAACCGCATGATCGCCGACTCGCTGACCTATCGTTTCGACAACGAGTTGCTGGTCAACGACCTGCAGCGACTGCTCAATGCGGTGGCGCGTTCCAACAAGGAGCTGGACAAGATCTCCACCACCGACGAATTGACCGGGGCTTCCAACTTCCGCGCCTTCCGCGTGCGGCTCGAGGAATTTCGTCGCAAGCACGCTTCCAACAAGCTGCCCTTGTCGATCGTGATGGTCAATATCGACCATTTCTACGAATACAATGTCGCCTATGGGCAGGATATCGGCAACCGCACCCTGACCCAGGTAGCGCATCTGCTGATGGCGGAGGTGGTGAACGGGGACGAGATCGTGGCGCGCCTGCACGGGGCCGAGTTCGGCCTGTTGCTGCCGGGTATTTCCTGTGAGGGCGCGCGCATGA
This sequence comes from Gammaproteobacteria bacterium, assembly GCA_015494335.1. Lineage (GTDB taxonomy): Bacteria > Pseudomonadota > Gammaproteobacteria > S144-22. The sequence goes on from WGBK01000183.1 coordinate 15,268, forward strand.
TGATGCAGAAGATCATGGATCAGCTGGCGGAACTGAAGATCGAGCACAAGGGCGCCAAGTCCTTCGACCGCCTGACCCTGTCCATCGGCATCTGCTGCACGCCGATCAACGACGAGTTGTCGTCACGCGATCTGCTGCAACGGGCCGAAAGCGCCCTGCTGCTGGCCAAGCGCAACGGCCGTAACCGCATCGAGATTGCGGCCTGAGAAAGGCCGGACTCCGTTGTCAGGCGGGTGTCGAGAGACCGCCCGTGACCAGCAACTCCACCAGCGCCTTCTGCGCGTGCAGGCGATTTTCGGCCTCCTGCCATACCACGCTCTGCGGTCCGTCGATAACCTCGGCGGTGACTTCCTCGCCGCGGTGGGCCGGCAGACAGTGCATGAACAGGGCATCCTTCCTCGCACGGGCCATGATCTCGGCATTGACCTGAAAATCGGCAAAGGCCCGTTCGCGCAGTTTCTGTTCCTCTTCCTGACCCATGCTGGCCCAGACATCGGTGACCACCAGGTCGGCATCCTGCGCCGCCTGCAGGGCGTCGCGACCCAGTTGCACGCGGTCGCCGGCGGGCTCGACGATGGACGGGTCCGGGTCGTAGCCCTCGGGGCAGGCGATGGCAAGCTCGAAATCCAGCAGCCGGGCGGCATTGATCCAGGAGTGGCACATGTTGTTGCCGTCGCCGATCCAGGTAACCCTGCGTCCGCGGATATCGCCGCGCAGTTCGAACCAGGTTTGCATGTCGGCGAGCAGCTGGCAGGGATGCAGCAGGTCGGTCAGGCCGTTGATGACCGGCACGCTGGAGTGTCCGGCGAAGGTTTCGATGCGCTCGTGACCGAAGGTCCGGATCATCACCACATCCACCATGCTGGAAATAACACGGGCGGTATCCTCGATCGGCTCGCCGCGGCCAAGCTGGCTGTCGCGTGGCGACAGGAACAGGGCGTGACCGCCGAGTTGGGCCATGCCGGCCTCGAAGGAAACCCGGGTACGGGTCGAGGATTTCTCGAAGATCATCGCCATCACCCGACCAGTCAGGGGCTGGTGCAGCCGTCCGTTCTTCAGGGCCTTCTTGACCGCAATGGCGTGATCGATCAGCTGGCGGAATTCGTCGGCGGAAAGATCCAGCAGGCTGAGGAAGTGTCTCGGTTTCATGTCGTCTGTTTCAGGAAAAGATTCAGGGAGGCGATCAGTCGCCCGGCCAGGTCGTCCATCTCCTCGTCGGAGAGAATCAGCGGCGGCAGCAGGCGCACTACTCGCTCGGCGGTGACATTGATCAACAACTTCTGTTGCTCGAGCGCGATCCGCGCCAGCTCGCCGCAGGGGCGATCCAGCTCGATGCCGATCAACAACCCGCGCTGGCGGATTTCGCGAATCGCGTCGCTGCCGTCAAACTCGGCCCGCAGGCGTTCTACCAGTTGGCGGCCGAGTTTCTCGGCGCGTTCGGCGAGTTTCTCGTCTCGCAGGATCTCGACCACC
>WGBK01000184.1 GCA_015494335.1 Gammaproteobacteria bacterium
GACTGTCGAAATCCGCATACAGCGTGAAAGCGGCTTCGGAAAAAAGGGTCAGCAACACCGAGGCCGCCAGGTAGCGCGCCAGGTTGCTTGTCAGGGCTTCGCGTTGCGACCACAGGCGCCACAGCACCAGCAACAACAGCCCCATGACCAGCAGTTCCGCGCTGGTCTTGTATACGGTCAGGCCGTGGTCCGTGAGCATCGGCGGCCCGTCGACCCATACCGACAGCAGCACAATCAGCAGTGCAATGGCGCCTCCGCCAACCAGGGCACGCACCGGGACCAGCGGGTGATGCAGGAAATGAAAGGCCCCCAGCAGGATCGCAGCCTCGAACAGGCGCGTGTAGATCCAGAAATGCAGGGTAATCTCGGCATCGCGCAGCGGGAACAGGCCCAGCCCCGGCATGCTCAGCAGGTGCAGACCATCGAGCAGCGCCACCCACAGATAACCGATGCCTAGGAACAACAGGAAGTCGTTGCGCAACAGGCTGCGTGTGTGCCAGGCGACCACGAACAGCATCACCCCGACACCGACCGAGAACAGCTCGGCCAGGCTGTGGAACACCAGCCGCCCGACCAGCCGGTCCGCAACCAGCAGGGCAAGCAGGAGCAGCGCCGGTATCAGCAGCGACGAATAGACAAAACGGGCGGCCCCGGCACCGGCCTTGTACCCCGTCTCGGGGGCTGGGATAAACGGCATTCAGCGAGTATAGACCCGCCCGGCACAGTTGCACGGATGAACCGCCTGCGCGAACGCAGCGGCGGAATCAGACCACCGTGAACTGCCCCATCATGCCGCCATCCTCGTGCTCGAGGATATGGCAATGAAACATGTAGGGATGCCGTTCATCGACATAGGGGCCGGTGGGCAACCAAATGCGCAGCTCCTCTCCGGGTTGCACAACCACCGTATCCTTGTAGCCGTCCTCGACGGCCGGCACCGCCTTGCCGTTTCTTGTCAGCAGGCGAAACTGGGTATTGTGCACATGGAAGGGGTGGCTCATCGGCGAGTCGTTGCCCAGTACCCAGATCTCCTCGCGATTGGCGGGTACGCGAAAATCCACGCGCTGCATGTCAAAGGACTTGCCGTTGATGCGCATCATGCCACCCATTCCGCCGCCCCTCATCATGCCGCCGGGCCCGCCCATCATGCCGCGGCGCATCATGCCTCCGCCCATGGATTTGCCGGAACCCCCCATCATGCCTCCGCCCATCATGCCCATCTGCAGCACCAGCGAGCGCTGTTGCAGATCACCGACGGCATCGTCGACCAGGGGCAGTTCGGCGAGGCGCTGCACAGGCTTGCGATCGCTCTTGCGGGCCGATCCGGCATCGATACGCAGCACATCGAAGCCCGAGGCCATCCCCATCATGCCCATCGGACCGTGGGCGGCATTGCCGACCCGGCCGAGGTCGAGCAGGGACAGCTCTCTTCGATCCGACAGGTCTACCAGAATCTCGTAGCGCTCAGCCGGGGCCATGACCAGTTCCTTGCGCGAAACGGCCCGGGGCAGCAGACCACCGTCGGAGGCAATGACCCGGAAACTTCGCCCGTCACTGAAGGCCAGGCGATAGAAGCGGGCATTCGAGGCATTGACCAGGCGCAGCCGCAGCAGCGTGGTCTGCGCCTGCAGACGCGGCGAGGTGACACCGTTGACCAGCAGCGTTCGTCCGTGCTTGCCGATCATGCGCTCGGGCATGAAGGACAGGTATCGAAAACGGCCACCGCTGTCGAAATCGCGGTCCTGCAACACCAGCGGAATATCGTCGATACCGTAATCCGAAGGCAAGTCCAGCGCCGCAGCTTCCTCGTCGTCGATGTAGAGCAGGCCGGCCAGACCGCGATAAACCTGCGGACCGGTCTGACCGTGAGTGTGGGCATGGTAGAACAGGGTCGCCGCCGGCTGACGCACGAGGTATTGCGAATTCCAGCTCTCGCCCGGGGCGATCGGCTGATGCGGCCCGCCATCCATGCGCGCGGGCAGGATCATGCCGTGCCAATGCACGGTCGTGGTCTCCGGCAGCCGGTTGACCACCTCGATCGCAACCTCGTCACCTCGCTTCATGCGCAGGGTCGGACCGAGATAGTCGCCGTTGAAACCGATGGTCGGGGTCACCAGGCCCGGCAGGAACTCGCGCTGCCCGGTGCGGGCCTCGAGCCGAAAATGCTTCTTGCCATCGCGCAATTCGCCTTCGAGCAGTGGCGGTATCGGCAGGGGATGGAAGGAACGACCGGCCGCCATCAGGCGGCCGGATACGGGAACCGCGGCGGTCAGGCCCAGCACGGCCGCGGTCTGCAGAAAGTTCCGTCGATTCAGGCTCATGTCATTGGCCCAGCGTCGGCTGCTGCTTCTGCAGCCAACGGATATAGGGCACGATGCGATCCAGCTTGCGACGGGAGATGCCTTCCACCGGCGGCATGTTGCCGAAATTCCAGTGATGGGCGCGCACGCCGTTCAACGCGGCACGATAGATGGCTTCATCGGCATGATGGTTGGGCAGGTAGAAGCGATGCGTCAATGGAGGCCCCTGGTCGGTGCCGTTACCCCACTGCCCGTGGCACTTGGCGCAATTGTCTTCGAACAGCTGCTTGCCCAGAGCCAGCTGGAACGGGGGTTTGAGACCGTCCTTGGCAGCCAGGGCGGACGAGGAAAGGATCAGCAGCAGTGCTGCCGTAGAGATTCGGTTTTTCATATCTTGACTCCGGTATTGCGTTGAAACGATTGCCGGTTGTGTTCAACCGGTCGAAAACTGAGGACGGAGTCAGGCGATCGGGGGGCGTTTCGGCAGATCGGGCAGATGGGAACGATAGAGGGTACCGATGACAGCTACAGCCGGAATGGAGCGAATCCCTCCCCGGGAGGAAAGAGAGGGCCGGGGCAGGAACAGGGAGCAGGACGCATGCGCGCAGCCCTTGTGTTCGCACGCACCCGAGGCGCAATTTCCGTGACCGGAGGAAGCCGGATCGCAGGCCTCGCAAGGAGCCGACATCACCATGGCGGTATCGACTGCATTCGAGGCATGCATGACCTTCGCCGAACCGCTTTCCGCAACCGTTGCCGGCGACGGGCTACCCGAGAGCAGCCCCGCCGGAACGGCGGGTCCAACGAGCAGGCTCAGGGCCAGCCAGAAGATCAGCAATCGCTGCATGGTTTGATCATGTACGGAGTACGCATAATTCTCAGGCTAGTGCAAAGACCACGGCGATTCAATCGTCCGCGTCGGAACGGGTCAATTCCAGCGCCCGGCGGTAGAGCTCGTTGCGCTGAATGCCGCTGATCTCCGCCGCCAGCTTGACCGCCTTCTTCAGAGACAGTTCCTGCAGCAGAAGTTCCAGCAGGCGGTCGGTTTCGACGGCCACGGCTGAATCGGGCCGCGCCTCGGCAGGGTGGATCAGCACCACGAATTCCCCCTTGCGCAACAGCGGATCCTGTCGTAGTTGTTCAAGGCATTGCGCCGGAGCGCCCTGCAGGAAGCGTTCGTGACGCTTGGTCAGTTCCTTGGCCAGCACCAGCTCGGCATCGGGCATCAACTCGTCGAGCTGCTGCAGCAGACGCTCGATACGATGCGTGGATTCGAACAGCACCAGGGTTTCCCCCCGCCCCTTCAGCGCTTCCAGCCAGCGCCGGCTTTCTCCCGCCTTGTGGGGCGGGAAACCGACAAAACAGAAGCGATCCGTCGGCAGGCCCGCCGCAGACAACGCGGCAATGACGCTGCTCGGCCCGGGCACCGGACTGACGCGGAAGCCCGCCGCGCGCACCGCGCGTACCAGCGGGTAGCCGGGATCCGAGATCAGCGGCGTTCCGGCATCGGAGATCAGCGCCACCGAACGGCCCTGGCGCAACTCGTCGAGGATCCGCGTCACCCTCGCCTGCTCGTTGTGCTCGTGCAGGGAGATCATCGGCTTGCGCAGGCCAAGATGATGGAGCAACTGCTGGCTGGTTCGCGTATCCTCGGCAGCCACCAGATCCGCATCCCGCAGGGTCTCCACCGCGCGCTGAGTGATATCGCCGAGATTGCCGATCGGCGTGGCCACGATATGGAGGGTTCCAGGCATGCGGGGGTTCCTATGAAATTGCCGGTCGAAGCAGTAAACTTGTGCCCCCATTGTAACAGACCGCCCGCACCGGACCGCGCCCTTTGCCCATGCCCAAGACTCTCCGCTCCGCCCTTCTGTTGCTGCTGCTCGCGCTTTTGCTAGCGGCCTGTCAAACCACCAGCATCGTCAAGGCGCCCTCAGCCGATACCAGTACGCCCGAGCAAAGGCTGCTGGCCGAGGAAATGGAACAGCAGCAGAACTGGGACCAGGCTCATGCCCTGTACCGTCAGCTGGCGGAGGAAGCCGTTGGAACCCGTCAGGCTCGCTATCTCAACCGCGCCGCGCTGATGCTCTACCGCGCGGGCCGCTACGACGAGATCGCCCCACTCTATGACGAATTTACGGACATCGAGTGGCCGCCGGAAGAACAGCAAGCGCGCCAGCTGTTGCTGGCCGGCGCTCTGATCCATCGCGGCAAGACCTACCGCGCCTTGTCCTCGATGCCAAAGATCGACGACATCAGCGACCCGCAATACCGCGCCCTGGCCTTGGCCATCCGTGCCGACGGCCTGCTTGCCATAGGAAAACCGCTCGAGGCTGCCGAGTTGCGCATCCGTCGCGGCGAACTGCTGGGCGATCCCGCCCAGCGCCTGGACAACCAGAAGGCCATCTGGGAAGCCCTCAACCGCATGGGCGAAGCCAGCATCATCAAGGCCCTGTCCCAGCCCCAGACACCGCAATTGCGAGGCTGGCTCGAACTCAACCTGATCGCCCGCCGCTCCGACATGTTGCCACAGAAGATCGAGCCGTGGATTGCGAAGTGGCGTGAACTCTATCCCGGCCACGAGGCCGACGGTCCCTTCGTGGAAGCCCTGCTCGAAAGCAGCCGCCAGATCTACATCCGGCCACGGCGAATCGCATTGATGTTACCGCTCGGTGGCAAGCTCAAGTCCGTCGCCGAAGCCATTCAGGACGGATTTCTCTATGCCTGGTATGCCGATCCGGGCAATACCGATGAGCCCGAAGCACCGCCGCGGCCGGTGATCGACCTGATCGACGCCAGCGACGACCCGCTGGACTTCTATCTCCAGTACAGCCAGGCCATCGAAGAGGGAGCCGATTTCATCGTCGGCCCGTTGTCGAAGGCTCTGGTCAACGACCTGCTGACCGAGGGCGATCGAGAAGTGCCGACGCTGACCCTGAACTACGCCGACGATGCCGGACGCGGAGCCGAAAACCTGTACCAGTTCGGCCTGTCCCCCGAGGACGAGGCCGAGCAGGTGGCCGACTATGCCCTCGTCGACGGACGCTACCATGCCCTGACCCTGACGCCGGACACCCGTCTCGGCGAGCGCTTGCGTCAGGCCTTCTCGAAACGCTTCGAGGCGCTCGGCGGTCGCGTGGTCGGAGGCGCCGACTATGCCGCGCGCAAGAGCGACTACTCGGTACCGATCAAGCGCATGCTCAATCTCACCAGCAGCTACCGTCGCCACGACATCCTGCAAACCGTCCTCGGGCGCAAGGTCGAGTTCATACCGCGCCGCCGCCAGGATGTGGACATGATCTTCATCGTCGGCAACCCGCGCCAGGCGCGCCTGATCAAGCCCCAGCTCAAGTTCCATCGCGCCAAGGATCTGCCGGTGTATGCCACTTCCAGCGTTTCCTCCGGCACCCCGGACCCGGATGCCGATCGCGATCTCAACGGTCTGCTGTTCGTAGATACGCCCTGGTCCCTGCAGAACGAATCCAACCCCGACTACCAGCAGGTCGCAAAGCGCTGGCCCAAGTCGGTCAAGCGCTACGGCCGCTTCTTCGCCCTCGGCATCGACGCCTATCGCATGATTCCGTCGCTGCGCCGCCTGCTGATCAACCCCGGCGAGAAGATCTCGATGAACACGGGCGTCATCAGCGTCGACCGCAACGGGCGTATCCATCGCGAACTGCTGCTGGCCACCTTCGAGAAGGGGCTGGCACGGGTCGTCAAGCAGGCGGTCGAGGCGACCGAAACCTCACCTGCAGAGGAAACCGACCGCTGACCCATGGCCCATCGCGACACCGGAAGTCGATACGAGCATCTGGCTGCCGAGTGGCTGCAGGCCCGGGGGCTGAAACTGCTGGCAAGCAACTATCATTGCCGTCGAGGCGAGATCGACCTGATCATGGAGGATGGCGAATACCTGTGCTTCGTCGAGGTAAAGTACCGTGCCAGCAAGGCCTTCGGCGGCGCAGCGCAGGCCATCACGCGTTCCAAGCAACAGAAATTGCTGTTGGCCGCCGAGCAATATCTGAGCGAAAACTCCAGGCATCGCAACCGGCCACAGCGTTTCGATGCGCTGCTGTTGCAACAGGCGGCGGACGGGAAGATCGAGGTTGACTGGATCCGCAATGCCATCGAGTCCAGCGGGTACTGAATGAAAGACCCGGCGATTACTTGACCACGCGCAAGCCGGGGCGCTTGCCGCCGCCGTCGTCCGGCGATGGCGAGTCGCCACCCTCCTGGGTCGATTCGGCCTCGTCGACCACTTCTTCGGCAAACATCATGCCTTCGTTGTCCTCGGCACTGTAGATCGCGAGAATGGAGGCCACCGGCAGGTAGATGTCGAAGGCCCGGCCACCGAAACGCGCCGAGAATGCGATGTAGTCGTTGTTCATTTCCAGCCCCTGGATCGCGCTGGGCGACAGGTTCAACACCACCCGACCGTCCTGGTCGATATTCGGCGGGATCATCACCCCGCCATGGCGCGTGTCCACCAGCAGGTAGGGCGTGGCGTTGTTGTCCAGCAGCCACTCGTAGAGCGCGCGGATCAGATAGGGCTTGTTGGAAGTCAGTGCCATGAATCTATTTTCGCCCCCCCTATCCTTTCTGGCAAGACAAAAAAGCCGGCACGGGGCCGGCTTGACGGGATTTCGGGAGCTGCCCCCTACTCGACCATGTCGCGTTCCTGGTCCGACAGGCTTTTCTGGAAGGAAGGCCGGGCGAAAACGCGCTTCATGTACTCCTTGATCGGCTTGGCCGAGGCCGGCAGCTCGATACCGTAATGGGGCAGCCGCCACAGGATCGGCGCGATGCTGCAGTCGAGCAGGCTGAATTCCTCGGACAGGAAGTACGGCATGGCCGCGAACACCTCGCTCGAGTTGATCAGGCTTTCGGTCAGGGCCTTGCGGGCCTGGGTCTTCTTCTTCTCGGTGCCGTGTTCGAGATCGGGCAACAGGCTGTACCAGTCGCTCTCGATGCGGAACAGGCCGAGACGGGCCTTGGCGCGGGATACCGGATCCACCGGCATCAGCGGCGGATGCGGAAAGCGCTCGTCGAGATATTCGATCAGCACCCGCGCGTCGTAGAGCACCAGATCGCGATCGACCATGGTGGGGACCGTCGCATAGGGGTTCAGATCCAGAAGATCTTCCGGCAGATCGTCCATGTCGACATCGTAGATCTCCACGGTGATGTCCTTTTCCGCCAGCACGATGCGGCTACGATGGCATTGCGGATCGGTCGGGGAGGAAAAGCAGGTCATGACCGAACGACGGTTGGCAACAGCTGACATAGATGTAATTACCTGTAATAAGTATGAGGGGTGGTAAGACCGGGATCGGCCGCAATCATTCCCTTGGGAAGCTCTGATTGCTCAACGCAAAATGCCGACGCGATGTCGGCACCTGCCCGGTCGCGCGTCCCTGCGCACCGGTGAAAGACGAAGGACTTCCTCAGTGTACATCCTTCCAGTATTCCTTCTTCAGCAGAACCGCCAGAATCAGGAAGATGAACAGGAAGATCAGCACGCCGACGCCGACGCTCTTGCGTTTTTCCTTGATCGGCTCGCCGACATAATCAAGGAAGGATACCAGATCCCTGACGGCTTGATCGTACTCGGCCTGGCTCATGCTGCCTTCACTGAGCTTCTTGAAGCCGACAATGACTTCCTTCTCGTTGCCTTCCGCATCCTCGTGTTTCTCGATCACGGGTTCCTTCAGGCCTTCCAGCCCAACCAGCACATGCGGCATGCCGACATTCGGGAACACGCTGTTGTTGACGCCCAGAGGACGACTCTTGTCCACATAGAATCCGCGCAGGTAGTTGTAGAGCCAGTGCGGACCGCGTGAACGGGCGATCAGAGACAAATCCGGCGGAGCGGTACCGAAGGCGGTTTCGGCGTATTCCTTGTTCATATTGATCTTCATCAATTCGCCAACCTTGGTCTGATCACCGTTCTTGTCCGTGGTGAAGATCAGGTTTTCCTTCAGCAGCTCGTCGGAAATACCCAAGTCCTTGCCCATGCGGTTGTAACGCATGTACTCGAGGGAATGGCAACCCATGCAATAGTTGACGAACAGGGCAGCACCCCGTTGCATGGCGGCCTTGTCACTCCAGTCGACATCGATCTCGTCATTGGGGTAGAAACCGCCGGAGTTGGCCCAGCCGAGGGCAGGCATCAACAGCACTGCGATGATCCAAACTGTTTTCTTCATGATGTAACCCTCTCTGGAACAGGCTTGGTCTTCTCGTTCTTGCTGATGAACCACAAGGCGATGAAGTAACCGAAATAACCGAAGCTGAATACGCGCGCCATGAAAGTGCGGCCAACAGACGGCGGCAGGGCGCCGAGGTAACCGAGGCCGATGAAGCTGATCACGAAGATGACCAGCAAAACCTTGAAGGTCGTGGAACGGTAGCGGATGGAACGCACCTTGCCACGGTCCAGCCATGGCAGCAGGAACAGCATGATGATGGCCGAGAACATCGCGATAACGCCCATCAGCTTGTCCGGCACCGCACGCAGGATCGCGTAGAAGGGTGTGAAGTACCACACCGGTGCAATGTGTTCAGGCGTCTTGAAGGGGTTCGCCGGAACAAAGTTCGCATGCTCCAGGAAGTAGCCGTGCATCTCGGGGAAGAAGAACACGACGATACTGAAGATGATCAGGAAACCGGCCACGCCGACGATATCCTTGACGCTGTAGTAGGGATGGAACGGGATGCCGTCGAGGGGGATGCCGTTCTCGTCCTTCAGTTTCTTGATATCAACGCCGTCCGGGTTGTTGGAACCCACCTCGTGCAGCGCGATGATGTGCATCACCACCAGCGCCAGCAGGATGATCGGCACGGCAATGACATGCAGTGCAAAGAAACGGTTCAGCGTAGCATCGGAGATGACATAGTCACCACGAATGAACAGCGTGATGTCGTCACCGATCACCGGAATCGCACCGAACAGGGAGATGATGACCTGGGCACCCCAGTAGGACATCTGCCCCCAGGGCAGCAGATAACCCATGAAGGCCTCGGCCATCAGCGCGAGGAAGATGAACATGCCGAACAGCCACACCAACTCGCGAGGCTTCTGGTAGGAGCCATACATCATGCCGCGGAACATGTGCAGATACACGACAATGAAGAAGAAGGACGCGCCGGTGGAGTGCAGATAGCGGATCAGCCAGCCCCAGTCGACATCGCGCATGATGTATTCGACGGAACCGAAGGCCAGGGCGCCGTCTGGCTTGTACTGCATGGTAAGGAAGATGCCGGTTACGATCTGCATCACCAGCACCAGCAACGCCAGGGATCCGAAGTAATACCAGAAGTTGAAGTTCTTCGGTGCGTAGTATTGAGCAAGATGCTCATTCCACATCTTGGTCAGCGGGAAACGGGCATCGATCCACGCCAACAGGCCGTTTTGGGTACTCATGTTACGCCTCCCCCTGATCTTCACCAATCAGAACCGTGGTGTCGTTGACATACTTGTGTGGCGGAATGACCAGGTTGGTCGGGGCCGGCACACCCTTGAATACCCGAGCTGCGAGGTCGAACTTGGAACCGTGACAGGGACAGAAGAAACCGCCCTGCCAGTCGGGACCCAGATCGGCCGGAGCCAGTTCGGGGCGATAGGTCGGCGAGCAGCCGAGGTGCGTGCAGATACCGATGGCGATCAGGTATTCCGGTTTGATCGAACGGTATTCATTCTTGCAATACTCGGGCTGGATACTCTTTTCCGACATCGGATCACGCAGTACTTCCAGTTCCTCGTTCTTCTTCAGGCCGGAGAGCATCCTGTCGTCGCGACGCACGATCCATACCGGCTTGCCGCGCCACTTGACCACCAGTTGCTGGCCCTGCTCCATCTTGCCGATACCGGCTTCTACCGGGGCACCGGCCGACTGGGCACGGGCGCTGGGCATCCAGGTTGCGAGAAACGGATAGGCGGCAAAGGCCACGCCCACGCCTCCTACCACACTGGTCGCGGCAGTCAGAAACCGCCGACGAGACTTGTCTACACCTTCAGATGACATCTGAACTCTCCAACTTTGTACTGATCGAATGCCTGCCAGCGCCCCAAATCCGCACTGTCGGCAATGAAAAAAACGGGCGCAAGAATATCCTAATTTTCTTATTCCGTCGAGACACCCGGGGTAAAAAACACCGGACCGCTTAAGCCAGATCAATTGCAGCGCCATCACGACGCCGCAAGGAACTCATACCGGGTTCTCGATCTCGATGTATTCGTGCTCAATGCCAAAGCGCTCGGCAAGCAGTCTGCCCAGCGCCTGAACCCCGTAGCGCTCGGTCGCGTGGTGCCCGGCGGCAATATAATGGATCCCCAGTTCCCGTGCCAGGTGTACCGTCTGCTCGGAGATCTCTCCCGAGACGAAGGCATCCGCGCCGGCCGCGGCGGCCTGCACGATCATCGACTGGGCCGCCCCACTGCACCAGGCCAGGCGATGCACCGGGTGATCCCCGCCGGGGATCAGCATCGGCGAGGTATCGAGGCGTTCGCCGACAGTCTCCATCAGGGCCTCGGCCGCTAGAGGCGCTTCGGTCTCGCCCAGCCACATCAACCCTTCCTGACCGGTGGTCAACCAACCCATGCGGCGGGCGATTTCGGCGTTGTTGCCGACGCCGGGATGAGCATCGAGCGGCAGGTGGTAGGCCAGCAGGCTGACATCCGCCCGCATCAGCGCCTTGATGCGCCGCCCCTTGACGCCGGTCAGGACCTGCGGCTCACCTTTCCAGAAAAAACCATGGTGCACCAGGATTGCATCCGCCCCCTCCTCCAGCGCCGAGTCGATCAGGGCCTGACAGGCGGTAACTCCGGTAACCAGTTTGCGCAGCTCTACGCGCCCTTCCACCTGCAGGCCGTTGGGGCAATAGTCATCGAAGGAGCCCACATCCAGGAAATCATCACAAAAATGACTGAGTTCATCGATTTGCATTATCATCCCCTCTTCGAGCTTCGTTCATCGTAACGGCTGAGCAGCTACCGTTCATCTCACAATACAATGAAACCATTGCGCTTTCTCCTGTTCCTGTTGCAGTCGGTCACCCTGGGACTTCTGCTCGCTTTCGCCTGGTTGTGGTGGCAATCCGGCTTCAACCCGCAACGCCTGCTGGAAAATCTCGGCCAGCCATTGGCCCGGACGCAGTCTCTGTCGCAATCCCCGCCATCCCGCAGCCAGGGGCCGGTTTCCTATGCTGACGCAGTGCGCAAATCCTCGCCTTCGGTGGTCACCATCTACACGCGCAAGCATATCGAAGAGATTGCACCTCCGGGTACAGTCACCCCAGCAGTACCGCAACAACGCCGTTTCAAGCGTGAGCGCAACGAGACCAACCTTGGCTCCGGCGTCATCGTTTCCAGTTCCGGTTACATACTGACCAACCAGCATGTGGTCGATGGCGCAGACGAGATCCTCGTGGCCCTGCCCGACGGTCGCGGTACCAGCGCCCGCGTAATCGGTCAGGATCGGGAAACCGACATCGCCGTACTGCAGATCGACCTGCCGGACCTGCAACCCATCCATGTCGCCAACGCCGACCAGGATATCGAGGTCGGCGATGTGGTATTGGCCATCGGCAATCCGCTGAATGTGGGTCAGACGGTGACCATGGGCATCATCAGCGCCACCGGTCGCAACCGCATCGGCCTCAATACCTTCGAGAATTTCATCCAGACCGATGCCGCGATCAATCCCGGCAATTCCGGCGGCGCCCTGGTCAACGCCAATGGCGACCTGATCGGCATCAACAGCGCCATCTTCACCCAGTCAGGCGGTTCCCAGGGCATCGGTTTCGCAATTCCGGCCAGCCTCGCGCTGGACATCATGCGCCAGCTGATCCAGTTCGGAAAGGTCACCCGTGGCTGGCTTGGCATCGAGGGCACCGAGATCAGCGCCCGTTCCCCCAAGGGCGGACTGGAACGCATCCGCGGCGTGCTGGTACTCGGAGTATTCGTCGACAGCCCGGCCGACAAGGCCGGCGTCGAACCGGGGGATATCATCGTCGCCGTCAACGGCGAGCCCGTGCACCGTGTGCGCAATGTGCTGGAAATGATCGCCAGCCACAAGCCCGGCGACAAGGTGGTGCTCGACCTGCTGCGCGGCAAGGAGCGACTGAGACTCACCCTGGTCACTACCGAGCGGCCCGCCTGAAGGAGCTTTGGGCTTCCCCGGCTTCGGGCTCGGCAGTGGCTCGAGTCAGGGATGTCGGTGGCAAGAATGCCACCGTCAAGCCCCCAGCGAAGGGTTTACGGCGTTCCCTGACTTGGGCCACTGCCGAACCTCAAGAAATGACTGCGGGCCTCAATCCTCGAGAATGCGGTATTCCGCCGACCGCGCATGGGCGGTCAGACCTTCGCCATGGGCCAGGGTGGAAGCGACCTTGCCCAATTCCGAGGCACCGCGCGCCGAGCAGCCGATGAGGCTGGAGCGTTTCTGGAAATCATAGACCCCCAGCGGCGAGGAGAAGCGCGCGGTACGCGAAGTCGGCAACACATGGTTGGGTCCGGCACAGTAGTCGCCCAGCGCCTCGGCCGTGTAACGGCCCATGAAAATGGCGCCGGCATGCCGTATCGAGCGCGCCACCTCGCGCGCATTCTCGACCGACAGCTCCAGGTGTTCGGGGGCGATGTGGTTGGCCACCTCGATCGCCTGCTGCAGATCCTGTACGCGAATCAGGGCGCCACGGGCGGTCAGCGAGCTGTGGATGATAGCCTTGCGCGGCATCGCCTCGATCTGACGCTCGATGCTCTGCTGCACGCGGTCAAGGAAATCGCCGTCCCAGGAAACCAGGATGGCCTGGGCATCCTCGTCGTGCTCAGCCTGGGAGAACAGATCCATGGCGATCCAGTCGGGGTCGGTGTTGCCGTCGCAGACGACGAGGATTTCCGACGGCCCGGCGATCATGTCGATGCCGCAGGTGCCGAACACCAGCCGCTTGGCGGTGGCGACATAGATATTGCCGGGTCCGACGATCTTGTCCACAGGCGGCACAGTCTCGGTGCCATAGGCCAGCGCGGCCACGGCCTGGGCGCCGCCGATGTTGAATACCCGGTCGACGCCGGCCAGGTGGGCGGCCGCCAGCACCAGCTCATTGACCACGCCGTTCGGCGTCGGCGCCACCATGATCAGTTCACCGACCCCGGCCACCTTGGCCGGAATGGCGTTCATCAGCACGGATGACGGATAGGCCGCCTTGCCACCGGGCACATACAGACCGGCGCGATCCAGCGGGCTGACCTGCTGCCCGAGCAGAGTGCCGTCTTCCTCGGTATATTCCCAGGATTCCAGCCCCTGGTGCTCGGCGTAGCGCCGGATGCGCTCGGCAGCGATGCGCAGGGCCTCGCGCTGATCCGCGGGCAGGGCCTCGTAGGCGGCCTTCAGGGTCTGCGGCGACATCTCCAGCTCGTCGAGGCTATCGGCCTCGATGCCGTCGAAGCGGCGGGTCAGCTCCAGTACCGCCTCGTCGCCGTGGAGGCGAACGCGGGTGAGGATGTCGGAAACGGTGGAGAAGATCTCGGCGTCGGATGCCGTATCCCAGGCCAGAAGTTCATCGAGGCGGGACGAAAAATCGGCATCGCGGGCGTCGAGGCGGGTCAGATCGACGGTCATGCGGCATCTCCTGTGGCGTCGGGTTCAATCGCGGATTCGATGCGCCGGATGACTTCCTTGATGGCGCGGTTCTTGACCTTCAGCGAGGCGCGGTTGACGATCAGCCGCGAGCTGATGTCCATGATGAATTCCAGCGGGGCCAGGCCATTGGCCTTGAGGGTGTTGCCGGTGTCCACCAGATCCACGATCAGGTCGGACAGTCCGACGATCGGCGCCAGTTCCATCGAGCCGTAGAGCTTGATCAGCTCCACCTGACGCCCCTGCTCGAGGAAATAGCGGCGGGTGATGCCGGTGTACTTGGTGGCCACCTTGAGCCGGCCGCTCGGCAGCGGTCGGTCGGCGAAACCCGCGGTCATCAGGCGGCAGGGCGCGATCTTCAGGTCCAGCCATTCGTAGAGTCCCTCGCCGCCGTGCTCGAGCAGCACATCCTTGCCCGCGATGCCCATGTCGGCCGCGCCGTACTGCACATAGGTCGGCACATCGGCGCTGCGAATCAGCACCAGCTGGATGTCGGGGCGGTTGGTGTCGAAGATCAGCTTGCGGCTGGTATCGAGATCGTCCAGCGGACGGATGCCGGCACGCTCCAGCAGCGGCAGGGTTTCCTTCAGGATGCGCCCCTTGGCGAGGGCGATGGTGATACGGTCGGTCATGCTGTTGACGGTCGGTTCGCGGGTTCGGGCCGGAAGCCGCCTCAGTCGGCGGTGCGGCGGATGCGCGCGCCCAGGCAGGCGAGCTTTTCCTCGATGTGATCGTAACCACGATCGATATGATAGATGCGCTCGACCACGGTTTCACCCTCGGCCACCAGCCCGGCCAGGATCAGGCTGGCCGAGGCGCGCAGATCCGTGGCCATGACCGGGGCGCCGTTGAGATTGGCGACGCCGATGATGATCGCGGTATTGCCCTCGAGATGGATGTCGGCGCCCATGCGCACCAGTTCCTGGATGTGCATGAAGCGATTCTCGAACACGGTCTCGGTGACGCTGCCCGAGCCTTCGGCAATGGCGTTGAGGGCGCAGAACTGGGCCTGCATGTCGGTCGGGAAGGCCGGATAGGGTGCGGTGCGGATATTCACCGCCTTCGGCTTGCGACCTTCCATGTCGAGCTCGATCCAGTCCTCGCCGGTATCGACGATGGCGCCGGCCTGCTCCAGTTTCACCAGCACCGCATCGAGCAGCGACGGATCGGTGTCCTTGACCAGCACCTTGCCGCCGGTAATCGCCGCGGCCACCAGGTAAGTGCCGGTCTCGATGCGATCCGGCAGCACCGAGTAGTCGCAACCGCGCAGGGTCTCGACCCCCTCGATGGTCAGGGTATCGGTGCCGGCGCCGCGGATGTTGCCGCCCATGGCGTTGATGAAATGGGCGAGGTCGGTCACCTCGGGTTCGCGCGCCGCGTTCTCGATGACGGTCTCGCCCTTGGCCAGCGCCGCCGCCATCATCAGGTTCTCGGTACCGGTGACGGTCACCTGGTCCATCACGATGCGCGCACCCTGCAGGCGTTCGCAACGGGCGCGGATATAGCCTTCCTCGACCTTGATATCGGCGCCCATGGCCTCCAGCCCCTTGATATGCAGATCCACCGGCCGTGCGCCGATGGCGCAACCGCCGGGCAGGCTGACATCGGCACTGCCGAAGCGTGCCAGCAGCGGACCGAGCACCAGGATCGACGCGCGCATGGTCTTGACCAGTTCGTAGGGTGCAAAGGTGTTTTCCAGTGTCGAGGCATCGGCCTCTATGCTCATGCGCTCGCCGACGGTGATCTGCACTCCCATGCGGCCGAGCAGTTCCATGGTGGTGGTGACATCGTGCAGATGCGGGATGTTGCGCACCACCACCGGACCTTCTGCCAACAGGGTACCGGCGAGAATCGGCAATACCGCATTCTTCGAACCGGAGGCGCGAATCGACCCGGAAATGGGCACGCCGCCATGGATGATGAGCTTGTTCATGGGAAGGCTAGTGGAGCGGAAAACGCGGCATTGTACCCGCCTCAGCCCGCCGGCGCGAGCTGAAGCAGGTCTTCGACCTGGCTCAGGCGCGCCAGGCTGCGGATCGCTGTCGGCAGCTGCTCGAAGTGCAGCGGGCGCTGCTCTCGGCGCGCGCGCTTGCGCAGCTCGATCAGCCAGGCCAGCGCCGCGCTGTCCACCGGTTCACAGGCGCTGCAGTCGATGTTCCACTCGGGCAGATCTCGCGCCAGGCGCTCGAACTCGCGCAGGGCCCGCATCGCGGTGTGGCGCGTCAGCTCGCCCTCGACACGCACCCGACAGCCCTCGTCGAGATGCAGCTGCAGGGGCGCGGAATCAGCCATTCTTCTGCTGTTCGTTGCGCGCCTGCAGGGTGCGGATCAAGCCTTCCACGCCCTTGGCCTTGATCTCGCGGGCGAAGCTGCTGCGATAGTTGGTGACCATGCTGATATTGTCGATGACGACATCATAGACCTTCCACTGGCCATCCTTCAGATACAGCGAGTAGTTGATCGGGATCGGAAAACCGCCGGGCTGGTCGATCTCGGTGCGCACCGTGACATCGCCCTGCTCCACGCTGCCGCGCATCGGCAGGAAGGATACGGTCTGGCCGTTGTATTCGAGCAGCGCCTTGCTGTAGGTGCGCACCAGCAGGTCGCGAAACTGCTTCACCAGCCGGTCCTTCTGGTCGCCGCGCACCTTGCGCTTGTAGCGCCCCAGCGCCAGCGCGGTCATGCGCTCGAAATCGAAATGCGGCAAAACCAGGCGATCGACCATGGCATACAGCTTAGCCGGTTCCTTCTTGTAGGCATCCAGGTTCTGGCGAATGTTTTCCAGCACCTGATCGGTGGTTTCGCGCACGATGCGCTCGGGCTCGGCAACCTCGGCCGCCCGCGCCGGCAGGATTGCCAGCAACATCAGCAGCACCAGGGCTTGCAGTACAGGGATTCGACTGTTCATTCGTAGACTCCGCTTACGCTTTTGAGTTGAACCAGGTGATTGTTGTATTCATTGACCAGTTTCAGATAGTCGCCATAGGCCAGCACATAGGCTTGCATGGCGGTCAGGATCTTCTCCGCCTTCTCCAGACCGGCCTCGAAATCGCTGTAGGCCGCGATCATCCAGCGACGCGCCGCCAGTGCGCTCTCGCGCATCTGCTGCTGCGCCCGGAACTTGGACTGCACCAGGTGGTACTGCTCGGCCACCTGGAACGGAATCCCCTGGCGCGCAAAGGCGGCCTTGGAGACCAGTGCGTCCAGATCGGCGCGGGCCTGTTCCACCCGGGCCGGTTGCGCACCCGATTCCCACTGCCAGCGCAGGCCGATCAGGGGCGAGGCGGCGACATGGTTGAAGGGGTCGTAGAGAAACGGGTTGTCGAGGCTTTCGCGATCCGGCGACCAGGCCATCGACCCGGCCACGCCGGCAAACACGATCGGCTTCGCACTGGCCTTCTTCGCTTCCACCAGCGCCCTGCGCGCCGCCAGACCGGCCTCCACCTGCTTCATCTCGGCGCGCTGCACCAGCGCAGTTTCGATCCACTGCTGCAAGGGCCGGTCCGGCAGCGCCTCGGGACTCAGGCGACGGTCCTCGATTTCAATCTTTTCGTCCTTGCCAAGACCGGTCAGCATGCGCAGGCCGGCCAGGGCAATGGCTTCCAGCCCTTCGGCCTCGGAGCGATAGCGCTGCACCAGTGCCAGGCCGGCTTCCAGCGCATAGCGGTCGGACAGCTTGGCCTGCCCGTTGTCCTCGTCGAGCCATTGTTTCACCAGATCCAGCGCCGACTGCAGGCGCTTCTCGGTATCTTCCATCAGCAATCGGCCGTCGCGGGCCGCCAGGTAGCCGTAATAGGCCTTGGCCACGTCGCGGCGAGTGACATCTCGCTGCAGGCGCACCTGCTGCTGCTGGACGACAATATTCTGTTCTGCTGCCTGCTGGTAGTTCTCGAGCAGACCGAAGGTGGTCAGCGGCTTGACGATGCTGAAGGTCAGGCCGGCCCACAGCGACAGGCCCTGATCGAGGTCGTAGGCATCGTCGCGCGGCTTGCAGTTGCTGCTGCAGCTTTCGGCCCCGCCTTCGTAGAAGCCGCCATCGACACCCGTGGTCAGCGCGGCAAAGCTGGTCAGGTCGAAGCGCCAGCCGGCACTGCCCTCGGCCTCCTGCAGCAGCGCTTCCGCCTTTCGCTTGTAGGCACGCTGTTCGTCGATGCGCGGATCGGCCTGCAAGGCCAGCTCAGTGGCCTTGTCGAGGTTCAGCTGGATGGCCTGCGCCGATGGCGCCAATAGCGCCCCGAACAGCAATGCCACGGCTGCCCTTGTCCTAGAAGCCTTCATTTTTCTGATTGTCCTGTGATTTGCTGAACAGGAACTGACCGATGATCTGTTCCAGCACCATGGCCGACTGGGTGTGACGAATCACGCCCTGGTCTTTCAGCACCTGATCGTCGCCTCCGGGTTCGAGACCAATGTATTGCTCACCGAGCAGGCCGGAGGTGAAGATGCTGGCGATGGTGTCCTTCGGGAACTTGTCGTAGCGATCGTCGATGCTCAGGGTCACCACCGCCTCGAAGGTCTCCATGTCGTAGTCGATCTCGCTGACCTGACCGACCTTGACCCCGGCTACCTTGACCGCCGACTTGACCTTGAGGCCGCCGATATTGTCAAAGCGTGCGGTCAGCGAATACTGTCCGTTGGTGGTGTAACTGCTCAGGTTGCTGGCCTGCATCGCCAGCATGAACAGGGCCGCCAGGCCAATGCCGACAAAGGCGCCCACGGTCAATTCAAGGCTACGAAACATGCGGGTTGCTCCTTCAGTTGTACATGATCGCGGTGAGCACAAAGTCCAGCGCCAGCACCGCAAGGGATGAATGAACCACGGTGCGGGTCGTCGCGCGGGCGACCCCTTCCGAGGTGGGAATACAGTCGTATCCTTCGAACAGGGCGATCCAAGTCACCACGAAGCCGAACACGAAACTCTTGATGATGCCGTTGAGCACATCCTCCTGGAAATCGACCTTGGCCTGGATCTGCGACCAGAAGGCGCCGGCATCGACACCCAGCAGGTCGACACCGACACTGTAACCGCCCAGTATGCCCACTGCGCTGAAGATGGCCGCCAGCAGCGGCATGGCAATGAAACCGGCGAGAAAGCGGGGCGCGATGATGCGCTCGATCGGGTCCACCGCCATCATTTCCAGGCCGGAGAGCTGTTCGGTGGCTTTCATCAAACCGATCTCCGCCGACAGGGCCGATCCGGCGCGACCGGCGAACAGCAGCGCCGCCACCACCGGCCCCAGTTCTCGTACCAGGGACAGGTCCACCAGCATGCCAAGTGTATCCTCGGCGCCGAAGGTGGAAAGGGTGTAGTAAAGCTGCAGCGCCAGCACCATGCCGACAAACAGGCCGGCGACGAGAATGATCAGCAGCGTCTGCACGCCCACCGAATAGAGCTGCTGGACCACCAGAGAAAAGCGCGGCAGCAAGGGCGGCAGCGAGACCAGGGTCTTGCCGAGAAAGAGGGTGCCGCGGCCCAGCCGCTGGATGGCTTGCAGCAGAGGCTTCATCCGGCATCCTCCAGCAGCAGACGGTCGATCGGGTCGCCGGGATAATGGAAGGGCACCGGCCCGTCGGCCAGGCCGTCGATGAACTGGCGCACCCAGGGCGAGCCGGACTTGCGGATCTCGTCCCGGCTGCCGTCGGCGATGACCTTGCCGCCGGAGATGATCTTCACGTCGTCGGCGATGGACAGGGTCTCGGCCACATCGTGGGAGACCAGGATCGAGGTCAGCCCCAGGGTTTCGTTGGTATCGCGGATCAGCTTCACCAGCACCCCGAGAGAGATCGGATCCTGCCCGGTGAAGGGTTCGTCATACATGATCATCATCGGGTCCAGTGCCAGCGCGCGCGCCAGCGCGACACGCCGGGCCATGCCGCCGGAAAGCTCGGAGGGCATCAGCCGCCAGGCACCGGCCAGCCCTACTGCGGCCAGTTTCATCAGCACCAGGGTACGGATCATCGATTCCGACAGATCGGTGTGCTCGCGCAGCGGAAAGGCGATATTGTCGAACACGCTGAGGTCGGTCAGCAACGCACCGGACTGGAACAGCATGCCCATCTTCTTGCGCAACTGGTACAGCTGGGCGCGGGGTAACTGGTGCACCTTTTGCCCGTCGACGAGGATTTCGCCGGCGTCGGGCCGCAGCTGGCCACCGATCAGCTTCAGCAGCGTGGTCTTGCCGGTGCCGCTGGGACCCATCACGGCGGTGATGCGACCGGCCATGATATCCATATCGACACCGTCGAAGATCTTCTTGTCGCCGCGCGAGAAATGCAGGCCGCGGATCTGTACCAGTGCTTGGTTCATCACATGCCTATCGGTAAAAGTGAGCGCGAGTCTATCAACAAGAGCCCTTCAAGACCATGCCAGTTGGTCACAGCCCCATCAGCTCGACCAGTTGCCGCAGGGCCTCAAGTTGACCCGCCGTGACCGCCGAGCCCTCGATCCACAGGCAGTCGGCGTGCTCGAATGGTTCCGACAGCGAAAGCCAGCTTTCGATCCATTCCCGCAACTGCGGTATCGAATCGGCCCGGGGCAGCAGCGCCACCGGTCGGAAGTGCTCTTCGCCGGGGCGCCACAGCAGGGCATCGGGGTCGACCCGTCGCCAGCCCTCGACTGACGGCAAAGTAGTATCGCAGAGCAGGCACCCGGTTTCCGCCCTGCCCAGCTCCTGCGGCGAGGGAATGGCTGCGGCAAGGGCCGGGTCGTCGACCCGCAGGTCGAGGCGGAAGCCGGACGGCAGGCTGTCCAGCCATTCCTCTCTCTCCTCGCCCGGCCCCGGCAGCGCGGACAGCGGCAGACAGGCCGTCTCGAAGGCATTGGCATAGTAGTTGAGACGCCATTCCGGCGGCAGATCGTCGGGATAGAAGTCCTGATCGGGGGCAAAGCGCGGCCAGTCGAAAACCCCGACCTTGAGGGCTGTGGACATGTTCCCATCTCAAGTTTTACTGGAAAAAAAGGGGCGGAATCGTTAGTGTTCGCCACCTTACGAAACCAACCCCGCAGATTATGGCAGACCTCACTCACAAGCACAGCTTCTCCTATCAGGAACTCATCGATTGCGGCAACGGAAAGATCTTCGGGGAAGGCAATGCCCAGCTGCCCCTGCCGCCGATGCTGATGTTCGACCGCATCACCGAGATCAACGACGACGGCGGCGATCACGGCAAGGGCTATATCGAGGCCGAGCTGGACGTCAAGCCGGACCTCTGGTTCTTCGACTGTCACTTCAAGGGCGACCCGGTGATGCCTGGCTGCCTCGGTCTCGACGCCATGTGGCAGCTGATCGGCTTCTTCCTCGGCTGGAAGGGCGGCCCCGGCCACGGCCGCGCGCTGGGCGCCGGCGAGGTCAAATTCTTCGGCCAGGTCCTGCCCAACGCGAAGAAGGTCACCTACCGCATCCACATCAAGCGCCTCATCATGCGCAAGCTGGTGATGGGCATCGGCGACGCCACCATGGAAGTGGACGGTCGCGAAATCTACAGCGCCAAGGATCTGCGGGTCGGACTGTTCACCTCCACCGACGCCTTCTGACCCCCCGATGCTGCTCTCGCTTGCGGCCGTGATCCTGGGTCTGGCGCTGCTGGTGTGGAGCGCCGACCGCTTTGTCGAGGGCGCCTCGGCCACGGCGCACAATCTCGGCGTTTCGACGCTGATCATCGGCATCACCATCATCGGCTTCGGCACCTCGGCGCCTGAAATCCTGATCTCCATCATCTCCGTGATCGAGGATACGCCGAACCTGGCCATCGGCAACGCACTCGGCTCCAACATCGCCAATATCGGCCTGATCCTCGGCATCACCGCACTGATCCTGCCGCTGGGCGTGGCCTCGAAGCTGATTCGTCGCGAATACCCGATCCTGATGGCCGCCACGCTGTTGCTCGGCTACCTGCTGTGGGACCGCTGGCTGGATCAGCTCGACGGCATTCTGCTGATCGCCGCGCTGCTGCTGGCCATGGGCTACCTGGTCTGGTACAGCCTGCGCGACGAGGGGGACGCAATGGAAGCCGAGCTGGAGCAGGAGATTCCGCACATGACCACCGGCCGCGCGCTGGGCTGGACCCTGGTAGGACTGCTGTTCCTGATCGGCAGCTCCAAGCTGCTGGTCTGGGGCGCGGTCAACATCGCTACCGCGATGGGCATCAGCGAACTGGTGATCGGCCTGACCATCGTCGCGATCGGCACTTCGTTGCCGGAACTGGCCGCTTCCATCGCCGGTGTGCGCAAGGGCGAACCGGACCTGGTCATTGGCAATGTCATCGGCTCCAACCTGTTCAACTCCCTGGCGGTCATCGGCGTGCCGGCACTGATGACCGACTTCGATGTCGCCAGTGAGGCCGTGTATCGCGACCTGCCGATCATGGTTGTGCTCACGGTACTGCTGATGCTGCTGTCCTTCCTGCCGCCGGGCTGCTGCAAGCTGACCCGTTTCAAGGGCCTGCTGCTGCTGGCCGGCTTTGTCTCCTACCAGGCCCTTCTGTATTATCTCTACACTCAGGGCCAACTGGCCTGATCCTTGATCAGCGAGCGAGCGCGGATGACCCACCATTTCCAGCAACTCGGCAAGGCTGTGCTGCAGACCGAGGCCGCTTCCATCGACGCCCTGATCGAACGCATCGGCGAGGATTTCGACAGGGCCTGCGAGTTGATCCTGTCCTGTAACGGACGCGTGGTGGTCACCGGCATGGGCAAGTC
>WGBK01000185.1 GCA_015494335.1 Gammaproteobacteria bacterium
ATCGCGAAGGCCTGGCCAAGGGCGAGGCCGAGGCGCGGCAACAGCTCGAGGAGCAGGGACGGCAAATGCAGAGCCTGCTGGATTTCCTCGATGGGCCCTTGCAGGCCCTGGACGAGGAAGTCGAGAAACAGCTCAGCCTGCTCGCGGTGACCCTGGCGCAGCAGTTGGTGCGCCGCGAGATCCGTGCCGAGCCGGGCGAGATCATCGGCCTGATACGCGAGGCCATCAAGTTGCTGCCGGCCAACTCGCGACATATCCGCATTACCCTGCATCCCGAGGATGCCGCGCTGCTGCGCAACACCCTGTCGTTGGACAGCCAGGGCGAAGGTCCTTCCTGGCAGTTGATCGAGGATCCAATGATCACCCGCGGCGGTTGCGAGATCCAGGCCGATCAATCGGTCATCAACCTGACGCTGGAGAACCGCCTGCAGGCGCTGGCGGCCTCTGTGCTCGGCGGCGAACGCGAGGAGGATCGCCTTGAGCCATCCGCTGATTGAACGTTCGCAGCATCGCTGGGCACAAGCCCTGGCGCGCACCGCGCGCAGTTGCGACGATGTCTGCGGCAAGCCCAAGGTCGAAGGCATCCTCACGCGCATGGTCGGGCTGACCCTGGAAGCGGTCGGTTGTCAGGCGCCCATCGGCGCACGCTGCGATGTGGTCACGCCCACCGGTCAGAAGGTCGAAACCGAAGTGGTCGGTTTCTCCGGCGAGAAGCTGTACCTGATGCCGACCAGCGACATCCGGGGCCTGGTGCCCAACTCGCGGGTCATCCCCACCAGCCAGACTTCCGAAGTGCGCGTTGGACCGGAATTGCTGGGGCGGGTGATCGACGGACGCGGTCGTCCCCTCGACGGCAAGGGGCCACTGCGCACGCGCAAGACCACGCCACTGGAAGGGCGCGAGATCAATCCCCTGGGACGCGAGCCCATCCGCGATCCGCTGGATGTCGGCATCCGCGCCATCAATGCGCTGACCCCGATCGGACGCGGCCAGCGCATGGGTCTTTTTGCCGGATCCGGCGTTGGCAAGTCCGTGTTGCTCGGCATGATGACCCGCTATACCGATGCCGACATCGTCGTCGTCGGCCTGATCGGCGAGCGCGGTCGCGAGGTGCGGGAATTCGTGCAGGAGATCCTCGGAGAGGAAGGCCTGACCAAGTCGGTGGTGGTGGCGGCGCCGGCCGATGCCTCGCCGCTGATGCGCATCCACGGCGCCATGCAGGCTACGGCGATAGCCGAGTATTACCGCGACCAGGGCAAGAATGTCCTGCTGTTGATGGACTCGCTGACCCGTTTTGCCCAGGCCCAGCGTGAAATCAGCCTGGCCATCGGCGAGCCTCCGGCCACCAAGGGTTACCCGCCGTCCGTGTTCGCGCGCCTGCCGCAGCTGGTTGAGCGTGCCGGCAATGGCGATACCGCCGGCGGTTCGATCACCGCCTTCTACACGGTGCTGGTGGAGGGCGACGATCACAACGATCCGATCGCCGATGCAGCCCGCGCCATACTGGATGGGCATATCGTACTGTCGCGGCAACTGGCGGAATCCGGCCAGTATCCGGCCATCGATATCGAGGCTTCGATATCGCGCCTGGCGCCGCAGATCATGACGCCGGAGCAACTGCAGCGGGTGCAGGCCTTTCGCAAGAGCTACAGTCTCTACCAGCAGAACCGGGATCTGATCAGCGTCGGTGCCTACCAGCCGGGTACCGATCCGGAGATCGATCGCGCGATCCAGGCCCAGCCACGGTTGATGGAATTCCTGGCCCAGGACATGCAGCAGGCGGTGAGTCTTCCCGACAGTTACCAGCAGCTGGAATTTCTCGTCGACAACCTGTTGCGCGGCAACCCCTCGCCCGGCCAGCCCCAGGCCGGACAGGTGACGGGGCAGCCCATGCCCAACCCGGCAGTGCAGCCACCTGACGGAGCCGCCGCATGACCCGTGTGCGCAAGCTGGCTCCGGTGGTCGATCATGTCGAGAAGCTGGAGCAGGATGCGCTCAAGGCGGTAGCCTTCAGCCAGCAGCGCCTGCAGCAGCAACAGCAGCGTCTCGATCAGCTGATCCGCTACCGCGAAGACTACGCCAACCGTCACAACGACGGGCCGGTCACCTACGGCGCCATGCAGTTGCGCGAGTTCCAGCGCTTCATGGCTCAGCTCGACGATACCATCGAACAGCAACGGGAAGTGGTGCGGCTGGCCGAACGCGAGGTCGAATTCAAGCGACAGAAATGGAAGCTGACCCGTACCCGCAGCGACGCCATGCACAAGATGATCGAGCGCATCAACGAACAGGAACAACAGCAGTTGCAGAAACGCGAGCAGCGCCTGATGGACGAGCATGCGCTGAGGCAGTCGGGCAAGAACGGGAGTTGAGCGGCCACCCCGAAATCTGGCATGCAAACTGCATTTGGTTCACCGTCGGGGCCTAGCAAGCCCTTCCATGGTGAATTTCATGAATACAGTCAACAATGCAAACCTGCTCAGTCTGCTGCTCAATCTCGGGCCCGCCGTGGATGGCGCGGGTCCGGCGCTGGATCTCGATTCGGCCCTGCAGCTGTCGAAGCCGCTGGATCCCGAAGCCCTGCCTCCGGAGCTGCTGGCGCAGCTCAAGGATGGTTCCGGAGAACTGGATTTTACCGCCTTGATGCAACAGGGCATGGCATCCCCGCAAGCTGAACTCGAGCCCGAATCTTCCCCTGAAATGGATGGAATCGCCTTTGTATTCAATGGGGTGGACGAGATTGATCCGGCAGATAGCGATACCAATGCCATGCCGGCAATCGAGCAGGGGTTGGCCGACCTCCAGTCCGAAGCGGATACCTCGGAAGTGGCTGATGCAACGGATCCGAAGCTTCAGCAGGCTCCGCTGCCGGCCAGTCCGGTCATTCCGGCCGATTACTTGCCGGCCAGTGATCGCATCCGCAGCGGTGAATCTACGGTTCGCATCGAAGGCTCGGCCATCCAGGCCGAAGCCCGCTCGCCGGGTTATCGCGAGGCCCTGATGGACGGCGGAGAGGCCTTGCCGGGCGGGCGGCAAGCCCTGGCCGAGACCGGCGATCGGGAAGCCGTGCAGGAAGGCGTATTGCGAGCAGAGGCAGAGGCTGGAAAGTTTTCATCCAAGCCCGTGCAGGATGCCCGGGTCACGCCGCCCGCTGGGAATCGTACAGGTCTCGTTGAAGAAAGCGGGGAAACGGTTTCTACATCGTCTGGATCAGTCGAGGATGTCGACGAACCGGCCGACGAGGCTTTTCTCGAACAGCTCCAGCGCCGGCGCGGTGGAGAGGCTGGATCGAGCCAGGATACGCAACGAGCCGTCATGGCCGAGACACCACGCAACGATACCGCCTTGCCGAAAGCGGATGCGGCCATGGCCTCGGCATCCATACTGCGTCCCGCCACGGCGGACAACCCGGGCATGAACGAATTGCCCCCCGAAATGAAGGAACTGCAGCTTTCTCCCCGCGCCAGCCACGCGGCCTGGGGACGGGAAATGGGGGAACGCATCGGCTTCCTGCTGCACAACAACCTAAAACAGGCCGAGATCCGTCTCGATCCGCCCCATCTCGGAAAGCTGGATATCCAGCTGCATGTTCAGGACGACAAGGCTCTGGTCCAGATCCACACCCAGACGGCACAGACACGGGATCTCATGGATGCCTCCCTGCTGCGGCTACGCGATGCCCTGCAGGATGCCGGCTACAGCCAGGTGGATGTGCAGGTTTCCCACCGTGAACAGTCGATGGGGCAGGGCGA
>WGBK01000186.1 GCA_015494335.1 Gammaproteobacteria bacterium
ATCCGTATCCGTCTCAAGGCCTTCGATCATCGTCTGATCGATCGCTCCGCCGCCGAGATCGTCGAGACCGCTAAGCGTACCGGCGCCCGCGTCAAGGGGCCGATCCCGCTGCCGACGCGCAAGGAGCGCTTTACCGTGCTGATCTCGCCGCATGTCAACAAGGATGCGCGCGACCAGTACGAGATCCGCACCCACAAGCGCCTGATGGATATTGTCGATCCCACCGACAAGACCGTCGATGCGCTGATGAAGCTGGATCTCGCCGCCGGCGTGGATGTTCAGATCAAGCTGAACTGAGTCGTTTTCCGGGTGCTCCCGGGGGCGCTTGCAACAGAGTCGAAAAAGGGTTGGTGAAGGCGCAATATCGCTTAACTAATCTGTAATATTCTGTTATAGTGCGCGCCCTTCCGGCTTGGCGGTCCCTGCTCCGTCAAGCCGTTGGTTTATAAAAGCTGTGAAAAATCAGCAAGATATGATTAGAGGTTAACAATGTCTCTCGGTTTAGTTGGACGTAAAATTGGTATGACACGGATCTTCTCCGAAGATGGCGTATCGACTCCGGTCACCGTCATCCAGGTAGAGCCGAATCGCGTGTCTCAGCTCAAGACTGTGGACACCGACGGCTACAACGCGATCCAGGTCGCGGTAGGTTCGCGTCGCCCTAATCGTGTCACCAAGCCGCAGGCGGGCCACTTCCGCAAGGCGGGTATCGAGCCGGCGCGCAAATGTGTCGAGTTCCGCGTCGACAAGCCGGAAGAGTTCGAGCTGGGCGCCGAGATCAAGGTCGATATCTTCGAGGAAGGCCAGATGGTTGATGTCTCTGGCACCACCATCGGCAAGGGCTTCGCCGGCGTCATCAAGCGTCACAACTTCCACATGCAGGACGCCACCCACGGCAACTCGATTTCGCATCGTGCGCCGGGTTCCATCGGCCAGAACCAGACCCCGGGTCGCGTGTTCAAGGGCAAGAAGATGGCGGGCCACATGGGTGCGGTCAAGCAGACCACGCAGAACCTGAAGGTGGTACGCGTGGATGTCGAGAGAAACCTGCTGCTGGTCAAGGGCGCGGTGCCGGGCTCCAAGAGTTCCGATGTCGTGGTCAAGCCCGCGGTGAAAAGCTAAGAGATCAACGAGTGATGGATATTTCAGTACATAACTCAGACAAGAGTGTGTCGGTTTCCGATGCGGCCTTTGGCGCCGACTTCAACGAAGCCCTGGTACACCAGCTTGTCGTGACCTACATGGCCGGATCCCGTACCGGCACCAAGGCGCAGAAGAATCGCTCCGCCGTGCGCGGCGGCGGCGCCAAGCCTTGGCGACAGAAGGGCACCGGTCGCGCCCGAGCCGGCACCATCCGCAGCCCGCTGTGGCGCAAGGGTGGCGTGACCTTCGCGGCCCAGCCCCGCGACTTCAGCAAGAAGCTGAACAAGAAGATGTATCGCGCGGGCCTGCGCAGCATCGTTTCCGAGCTGCTGCGTCAGGATCGCCTGATCGTGGTCGAGGAAATGAAGGTCGCCGAGCCGAAGACCCGCCTGATGGCGCAGAAGATGGCCGAACTCGGCGCCGACAATGCGCTGGTGCTGACCGACGGTCTCGATTCCGATCTGTACCTGGCCGCGCGCAACATCCCGCAGCTGATGGTGATGGATGTGGCGGTCGTCGACCCGGTCAACCTGGTGCGCTTCGAAAAGGTCGTCATCGACCAGGCGGCACTGAAAAAGCTCGAGGAGCGTCTGTCATGAACCAAGAACGAATTTTTCAGATCATTCGCGCGCCGCACATCTCAGAAAAGGCGGCGCTGATGGGTGAAGGCTCCAATCAGCATGTCTTCAAGGTATCCACCGATGCCCGGAAGTCCGAGATCAAGGAAGCCGTCGAACAGCTCTTCGATGTCAAGGTCGCCAAGGTGCGTACCGTCAACGTCAAGGGCAAGACCAAGCGCCAGGGCGCTCGCTTCGGCAAGCGCAGCGACTGGAAGAAGGCCTATGTCTCGCTCGAGCCGGGCCAGGAAATCGACATGTCGGCTGTAGGTGGATAAGCAATGGCACTGATTAAAGCAAAACCGACTTCTCCGGGGCGCCGTTTCGTCGTCCAGGTCAAGACTCCGGGTCTGCACAAGGGCAAGCCCTTTGAAGGTCTGGTCGAGAAGAAATCCAAGACCGGCGGCCGCAACAACGCGGGTCGCATCACCACCCGTCATCGCGGTGGCGGTCACAAGAAGCGCTATCGTCTGATCGACTTCAAGCGCAACAAGGACGGCATCGATGCGGTCGTCGAGCGCATCGAATACGATCCGAACCGCAGTGCGCACATCGCCCTGCTCAAGTACATGGACGGCGAGCGTCGTTACATCATCGCGCCCAAGGGCGTGCAGGCCGGCGACGTGCTGCGCTCCGGTGATGATGCCGGCATCAAGAACGGCAACTGCCTGCCGCTGCGCAACATCCCGGTGGGTTCGGTGATCCACGCGATCGAGCTGAAACCCGGCAAGGGTGCCCAACTGGCCCGCAGCGCCGGCACCTCGGCCCAGCTGGTGGCCCGCGAAGGCGCCTACGCCACGCTGCGTCTTCGCTCCGGCGAGATGCGCAAGGTGCTGTCCGAATGTCGCGCCACCCTCGGCGAGGTCAGCAATGGCGAGCACAGCCTGCGCTCCCTGGGCAAGGCCGGCGCCAGCCGCTGGCGCGGCGTCCGTCCCACCGTACGCGGTGTGGCGATGAACCCGGTCGACCACCCCCATGGTGGCGGCGAGGGTCGTACCTCCGGCGGCCGTCATCCGGTATCGCCCTGGGGTATGCCGACCAAGGGTTACAAGACCAGAACCAACAAGCGTACCGACAAGTTGATTGTCCGTCGCAGGAACAAGAGGTAAGCCGTCGTGCCACGTTCACTGAAAAAAGGCCCCTTCGTCGATCACCACCTGATGAAAAAGGTGATGACCGCAGTCGAGACCAACAACAAGCGCCCGATCAAGACCTGGTCGCGCCGCTCCATGGTGGTACCGGAAATGGTCGGTCTGACCATCGCCGTCCACAACGGGCGCCAGCACGTGCCGGTGCTGATCAATGAAAACATGGTGGGCCACAAGCTGGGCGAGTTCTCGCTGACTCGCACCTATCGCGGCCACATCGTTGACAAGAAGGCGAAAAGGTAATCGTTATGCAAGTTTCTGCAAAACATCGTTACGCCCGCATCTCGCCGCAGAAGGCTCGGCTGGTGGCCGACCAGGTGCGCGGCATGCCGGTCGACAAGGCGCTGACGCTGCTCAAGTTCAGCAACAAGAAGGCCGCCGAACTGGTGCGCAAGGTACTGGAATCCGCGATTGCCAATGCCGAGCACAACGACGGTGCCGACATCGACGAACTCAAGGTCTCCGCGATCTTCGTCGACCAGGGTCCGACCATGAAGCGCATGCGTGCGCGTGCCAAGGGTCGTGGCAACCGAATCATCAAGCGGACCAGTCACATTACCGTGACGGTTGCCGACAGCTAATCAAGAAGAGGCGCAGATGGGACAGAAAGTACATCCGACCGGTATCCGCCTGGGTATCGCAACCGACTGGAATTCCAAGTGGTATGCGAACTCCGGTGATTTCGCCGATTACCTGAACGAGGACCTGAAGGTTCGCGAGTTCATCAAGAAGAAGCTCGAGCAGGCCGCGGTCAGCAAGATCAGCATCGCGCGTCCGGCCAAGTCGATCGTGATCACGATCCACACCGCGCGCCCGGGCATCATCATCGGCAAGAAGGGCGAGGATATCGAGAAGCTGCGCCGCGAGGTGGCCGAGAAGGTCAAACTGCCGATCAACAACGTCAAGATCAGCATCGAGGAGATCCGCAAGCCGGAACTGGACGCGATGCTGGTGGCCGAAGGCATTGCCCAGCAGCTGGAACGCCGCGTCATGTTCCGTCGCGCGATGCGCCGCTCGGTGCAGAACGCCATGCGCCTCGGCGCCGAAGGCATCAAGATCAATGTCTCCGGTCGCCTCAACGGCGCCGAGATCGCGCGCAATGAATGGTATCGCGAGGGTCGTGTGCCGCTGCACACGCTGCGCGCCGACATCGATTACGGTTTTGCCGAAGCGCTGACCACCTACGGGATCCTCGGCATCAAGGTGTGGATCTACAAGGGCGAGGTCTTCGATCTGGAATCCAAGAACGCTTCTTCGCGGAAGCAGGGCAAATAAGGGTTGAGTCATGTTACAGCCTAAACGAACCAAGTTCAGAAAGCAGTTCAAGGGTCGCAATCGCGGCCTGGCGATGACCGGCAACAAGGTCAGCTTCGGTCAGTATGGCCTGCAGGCCACCGAGCGCGGCCGCATGACGGCACGCCAGATCGAGGCCGCGCGTCGCGCCATGACCCGCCACATCAAGCGTGGCGGCAAGATCTGGATCCGCGTGTTCCCGGATGTGCCGATTTCCAAGAAGCCCCTCGAAGTGCGCATGGGCAAGGGCAAGGGCAACGTCGAATACTGGGTCTGCAAGATCCAGCCCGGTCGCGTGCTCTACGAGATGGAAGGCGTCAGCGAGGAAATCGCCCGTCAGGCCTTCAAGCTGGCTGCGGCCAAGCTTCCGTTTAAAACCCACTTCGTAGTCAGGCAGGTGATGTGATGGACGCGAAAGAACTTCGTTCCAAGACCGAACAGGAATTGCGTGAGGAACTGCACGCGCTGCTCAAGGAGCAGTTCAACCTGAGAATGCAGAAGGCGATCGGCCAGGCCGCTCGCACCGACCAGTTCAAGAAAGTCCGCCGCAACATTGCGCGCGTGAAGACGATCATGAACGAGAAACGCCAGAACAAGGGTGAATGATCATGAGTGAAGAGAAGGTATTGCGAACCCAGACGGGTTCCGTGATCAGCGACCGGATGGACAAGACCATCACCGTTCTGATCGAGCGCAAGGTCAAGCACCCGCTGTACGGCAAGTTCGTCAAGAAGTCGACCAAGCTGCACGTGCATGACGAAAACAACGAATGTTCCATTGGCGATGTCGTGCGCATCACCGAGTGCCGCCCGCTGTCCAAGTCCAAGAGCTGGAAGCTGGTGGAAATCGTCGAGAAGGCGAGCTGAACGCGACTACAGGTTGAGGAATTCACAATGATTCAAATGCAAACCATTCTGACCGCGGCGGACAACAGCGGTGCGCGTCGCGTTCAGTGCATCAAGGTGCTCGGCGGCTCCAAGCGTCGCTACGCCGGCATCGGCGACATCATCAAGGTCAGCATCAAGGATGCGATCCCGCGCGGCAAGGTCAAGAAGGGCGAGGTCTACAACGCCGTCGTCGTGCGCACCGCCAAGGGCGTGCGCCGCCCCGATGGTTCGCTGATCAAGTTCGACGGCAATGCCGCGGTAATCCTGAACAACAACCTGCAGCCGATCGGCACCCGTATCTTCGGACCGGTAACGCGCGAACTGCGCGGCGAGAAGTTCATGAAGATCATCTCGCTGGCACCTGAAGTCCTGTAATTCGTAGGGTAACGACATGTACAAAATCAAGAAGGGTGACGAAGTCATCGTGATCGCCGGCCGCAGCAAGGGTCAGCGCGGCGTTGTGCTCAAGCGCATCGACGAAGACCGTCTGCTGGTCGAAGGCGTCAACATGATCAAGAAGCATGTGAAGCCGAACCCGAACAGCGGGCAGCCGGGCGGCATCATCGAGCGCGAAGCGCCGATCCAGCAGTCCAATGTCATGATCTTCAACCCGGCTACCGGAAAGGGTGATCGTGTTGGATTCAAGATCCTCGAGGACGAGCGCAAGGTGCGTTACTTCAAGTCCAATGGCGAAGTCATCGACGTATAACGGTAAGCCAAAATGACCAGACTAGAAAAAATCTATCGCGAATCCGTCATGCCCCAGCTGCAGGACGAGTTCAAGTACGCATCGCCGATGCAGATCCCGAAGGTGACCAAGATCACTCTCAACATGGGTCTGGGTGATGCCGTGGGTGACAAGAAGGTGATCGAGAGCGCGGTCAACGACCTGGCGCTGATTGCCGGACAGAAGCCGATCGTCACCCTCAGCCGCAAGGCCATCGCGGGCTTCAAGATCCGCGAGAACTGGCCCATCGGCTGCAAGGTCACGCTGCGCAAGGAGCGGATGTACGAGTTCATGGATCGCCTGATCAATTTCGCGATTCCGCGTATCCGTGACTTCCGCGGCCTCAGCCCGAAGGCCTTCGATGGTCGCGGCAACTACAACATGGGAATCACCGAGCACATCGTGTTCCCGGAAATCGATTACGACAAGATCGACAAGCTGCGGGGGTTGAACATTACCTTCACCACCACCGCGACAACCGACGAGGAAGGTCGTGCGCTGCTTTCGGCGTTCAACTTCCCGTTCAAGCAATAAACGCAAGACGAGCAAACAGGTTACGAGATATGGCTAAACGATCCATGGTTCAGCGCGAAGTGAAACGCCGCAAGCTGGCCGCCAAGTACGCGGCCAAGCGCGCCGCCCTGAAGGCCCTGATCAGCAACCCTGAGACTCCCTACGAGGAGAAGATGGCTGCGGTAGAGGCCCTGCAGAGACTCCCGCGCGATTCGGCTTACGTGCGCCAGCGCAACCGCTGCCGCGTCACTGGTCGTCCGCATGGTTTCTATCGCAAGTTCGGCCTGGGTCGCAACAAGCTGCGCGAAGCCGCGATGCGCGGCGATGTTCCGGGCCTGGTCAAGGCCAGCTGGTAAGGAGAGCAAGAGAAATGAGTCTGCAAGATCCCGTATCCGACATGCTGACGCGCATTCGCAATGCGCAGAAGGCCCGCAAGGTCAATGTCTCCATGCCTTCTTCCAAGCAGAAGCTGGCGATTGCCGAAGTGCTCAAGACCGAGGGCTATATCACCGACTACAGCGTCGAGGGTGATGCCAAGAAGGTCCTGACCATCGAACTGAAGTATTTCCAGGGCGAGCCCGTGATCGAGGAGATCAAGCGGGTCAGCCGTCCCGGCCTGCGCATCTTCAAGTCCAAGGATGAACTGCCGTCCGTGAACGGTGGCCTTGGCATTGCGATCATCTCTACCTCCAAGGGCGTGATGACCGAGAAGCAGGCCCGCGCCAGCGGCAACGGTGGCGAAGTCATCTGTACCGTCGTTTAAGGTAAACAACATGTCCAGAATTGCGAAACAACCGGTCGAGATGCCCAGTGGCGTGAGCCTCAGCATCGACGGCCAGAATATCAAGGCCAAGGGGCCGAAGGGCGAGATGTCGATCACCGTGCACGAGGATGTCGTGTTCGAGCAGAACGACAACCTGCTGTCCTTCAAGCCGGCCAACGACAACAAGAACGCGATGGCGATGACCGGCACCATGCGCTCGCTGGTCAACAACATTGTCAAGGGCGTGGCCGAAGGCTTCCAGAAGAAGCTACAACTGGTCGGCGTCGGTTATCGTTGCCAGCTCAAGGGCAAGACCCTGAGCCTGTCGCTGGGCTTCTCGCACCCGATCGAATACGCGATCCCGGAAGGCATTACCATCGAGGTGCCGAGCCAGACCGAAATCGTGATCAGCGGTTGCGACAAGCAACTGGTTGGCCAGGTGGCCGCCGAGATCCGCGACTACCGTCCGCCCGAGCCGTACAAGGGCAAGGGCGTCAAGTATGCCGATGAGCAGATCATCCGCAAAGAAGCCAAGAAGAAGTAGGTTGACCATGGACAAGAAAACAGCACGCATCCGTCGTTCCCGCAAGACCCGCGCGAAAATCCGCGAACTGGGCGTCGATCGACTGACGGTCTACCGTTCGCCGCGTCATACCTATGCCCAGGTGATCTCCGGCGAAACCGGCAAGGTCATCTGCGCCGTTTCCACGCTGCACAAGGACGTCAAGGAAGGCCTCAAGTACACCGGCAACATCGAGGCTGCCGTGGCAGTCGGCAAGGCGATTGCCGAGAAGGCCAAGGCGGCCGGCATCGAGAGCGTGGCTTTCGATCGTGCCGGTTACAAGTACCATGGCCGCGTCAAGGCGCTGGCGGATGCCGCTCGCGAAGCGGGCCTCAAGTTTTAATTGAAGAGATAGCACTATGTCAGATGCTCAAGTTTCGAACGAAGAACTGATCGAAAAGCTGGTCGCCGTCAATCGCGTGGCCAAGGTCGTCAAGGGCGGCCGCCAGTTCGGCTTCACGGCGCTCACCGTTGTCGGCGATGGCAACGGCCGGGTCGGTTTTGGTTACGGCAAGGCCCGTGAGGTTCCGCTGGCGATCCAGAAGGCGATGGATCGGGCCCGTTCCAGCATGGTCAATGTCGAAATCACCAATGGCACCCTGCATTACCCGGTCAAGGCCCGCCATGGCGCGGCCAAGGTCTACATGCAGCCGGCCTCCGACGGTACCGGCGTTATCGCCGGTGGCGCCATGCGCGCCGTGTTCGAGGCCGTGGGCGTGCACAATGTGCTGGCCAAGTGCAACGGTTCGCGCAACCCGATCAATCTGGTGCGCGCCACCATCAAGGGGCTGCAGGACATGAAGTCGCCGGAAATGATTGCCGCCAAGCGTGGCAAGAGCGTAGAAGAAATCACGGGTTGATGAATCATGGCTAAATCAGACAACAAGACGATCAAGGTGACCCTGGTCAAGAGCCTGATCGGCCGCCTGGCCTCGCACAAGGCCTGCGCTTCCGGTCTTGGCCTGCGTCGCATGCACCAGACGGTGGAGGTTATCGACACCCCTGAGAATCGCGGCATGATCAACAAGATCCAATACATGCTGAGCATCGAGGAATAAGTCATGCAACTGAATACTCTGAAGCCCGCAGCGGGTTCGACCAAGGCCGCCAAGCGTGTCGGTCGCGGCATTGGCTCCGGTCTGGGCAAGACCGGCGGTCGCGGTCACAAGGGCCAGAAGTCCCGCAGCGGCGGCAAACCGATGGTGGGTTTCGAAGGTGGTCAGATGCCGCTGCAGCGTCGCCTGCCCAAGTTCGGCTTCACTTCCCGCAAGGGCCGTTACTCTGCCGAGGTGCGCCTCGACGAGCTGCACAAGCTCAATGCGGATGTCATCGATCTGCAGGTGCTGATCGAGGCCGACGTGGTGCCTGCGCGCACGCGCCAAGCCAAGGTGATCCTGTCCGGTGAGATCGGTCGTGCCGTGACCCTCAAAGGCGTCAAGGCCAGCAAGGGTGCAAAGGCCGCCATTGAAGCAGCCGGTGGCAAGGTAGAAGACTGATGGCCAAGCCCGCGGCATCGCAGCTGGCATCCAGCCTCTCCGGCGGTAGCCTGAGTGAATTGAGGAAGCGTATCTTCTTCCTCATCGGTGCCCTGATCGTGTTCCGTATCGGCACCTTCATCCCGGTGCCCGGAATTGATCTTTCGGTCATGGAGCAGATCTTCGACCAGCAGAAGAACGGCATACTGGGCATGTTCAACATGTTTTCCGGTGGCGCACTCAAGCGCATGTCGATCTTCGCTCTTGGTGTCATGCCCTATATCTCGGCTTCGATCATCATGCAGTTGATGACGGTTGCAGTGCCCACACTCGAGCAGCTGAAGAAGGAAGGAGAATCCGGCCGGCGGAAGATAACCCAGTACACCCGCTACTTCACAGTGGTACTGGCGACCTTCCAGTCCATCGGTATCTCGATGGCACTGCAGGGGCAGAGCAGCGGTGCCGATGCATTGGTGGTGAACCCGGGATTCAGCTTCGTCTTCACTGCAACCGTGACCCTGGTCACCGGAACCCTGTTCCTGATGTGGCTTGGCGAGCAGGTGACTGAACGCGGCATCGGCAACGGCATCTCGATGCTGATTTTCGCAGGTATTGTTGCAGGCCTGCCGAATGCCATCGGCGGTACCCTGGAGCTGGTTCGCACGGGTGAATTGAATTCGATCATCGTGCTGTTCCTGCTGGTCGGGGTGGTCGCCGTCACCGCCTTCGTCGTCTTCGTCGAGCGAGGTCAGCGCCGCATCACGGTGAACTACGCCAAGCGCCAGCAGGGCAACAAGATGTACGCGGCACAGAGCAGCCATCTGCCATTGAAACTGAACATGGCCGGCGTGATTCCGCCGATTTTCGCGTCGAGCATCATTCTGTTCCCGGCGACCCTTGGCAGCTGGTTTGGACAACAGGAAGGCATGCGCTGGTTACAGGACATCTCGGCCGCGCTGTCCCCCGGACAGCCGCTGTATGTCATGTTCTATGCGGCGGCGATCATCTTCTTCTGTTTCTTCTATACCGCCCTGGTGTTCAATTCCAAGGAGACGGCCGAGAATCTGAAGAAGTCCGGTGCCTTCATTCCGGGTATCCGCCCCGGCAAGCAGACTGCGGAATACATCGATGGCGTGCTGTCACGGCTGACCCTGGTGGGTGCCCTGTACATCACGGCGGTATCACTGATGCCGGAGTTCCTGATTCTGTTCTGGAATGTTCCGTTTTACTTCGGCGGCACCTCGCTGCTGATCATCGTGGTTGTGGTCATGGATTTCATGGCCCAGGTACAGGCGCATCTGATGAGTCATCAGTACGACAGCCTGATGAAGAAGTCCAATTTCAAAGGTTATGGCAATAGCGGCGTGGTTCGCTAGGAAACAGGTGTAGATATGAAAGTCAGAGCTTCCGTCAAGAAAATGTGCAAGAACTGCAAGATCATTCGCCGCAATGGTGCGGTACGCGTGATCTGCAAGGACCCTCGCCACAAGCAGCGCCAGGGTTGATCGTTTTTCAATAGCTAATCAGTATTGATTTCGAAGGGCGCTTCGAGTACTATCTGCGCCCTTTTTTAATCAGTCCCAGTTCAGGAGATTTCGTTTTTATGGCTCGTATTGCAGGTGTAATTGTACCGGATAACAAGCATGCGGTGATTGCCCTTCAGTCCATCTATGGTATTGGCAAGACGCGTTCCCAGCAGATTTGCCAGGCTGCCGGCATCGATCCGGCCACCAAGATCCGTGAACTGACTGAAGACCAGATCGACAAGATTCGCAACCTCGTGCAGAACTTCACTGTCGAAGGCGATCTGCGTCGTGAGATTTCCATGAACATCAAGCGACTGATGGACCTCGGAACGAACCGCGGTATCCGCCACCGTCGCGGCCTGCCGGTTCGCGGCCAGCGCACCAAGACCAACGCGCGCACGCGCAAGGGTCCCCGTCGTCCGATCAAGAGATAAGCGAGTACTATTATGGCTGCTGACAAACGCTCCAAGAAGAAGGTCAAGCGCAATGTGTCCGACGGTGTCGCTCACATCCACGCCACCTTCAACAACACCATCATTACCATTACCGACCGCCAGGGCAATGCCCTGACCTGGGCGACCTCCGGTGGCTCCGGCTTCCGCGGCTCGCGCAAATCCACGCCCTTTGCCGCACAGGTTGCCGCCGAGCGCGCCGGTCTCGCGGCTCAGGAAATGGGCATGAAGAACCTCGAAGTCATGGTCAAGGGTCCGGGGCCGGGCCGCGATTCCGCCATTCGCGCGCTGAACGCGATTGGCTTGAAGATTTCGCGCATCGATGATGTAACCCCGATTCCCCACAATGGCTGCCGTCCTCCGAAGAAGCGACGGGTATAGGCTGGAGACAGAGACATGGCAAGATATATTGGACCCAAATGCAAGCTGATGCGTCGCGAGGGGACCGACCTCGGTCTCAAGTCCGCGCGTCGTTCCATCGATACCAAGTGCAAGCTGGACCAGCCGCCGGGCATGCATGGCGCCAATGTGCGTCGTCCCCGCCTGTCCGATTATGGCCTGCAGCTGCGCGAGAAGCAGAAGCTGCGCCGTACCTATGGCGTACTCGAGAAGCAGTTCCGCAACTACTACAAGGAAGCCTCTCGCCTGAAGGGTTCCACCGGCGAAAACCTTCTGCAACTGCTGGAATCGCGTCTTGACAATGTGGTCTACCGCATGGGCTTCGGTTCCACCCGTGCCGAAGCACGCCAGCTCGTCAGTCACAAGGCGATCCTGGTCAACGGCAAGGTCGTGAACATTCCGTCCTACCAGGTGCAGCCTTCCGATGTGGTTTCCGTTCGCGAGAAGGCACGCAAGCAGGTCCGCATCGCCGAGGCGCTGGCATTGGCCGAGCAGGGCGGATTCCCGGACTGGATCGATGTCAATCCGAGCAAGTTCGAGGGTACCTTCAAGGCCCTGCCGATGCGCTCCGAACTGCCGGCCGATATCAACGAATCGCTGGTTGTGGAACTGTACTCCAAGTAATCAACGCCAAATAATCGACGGACTCCCTATGTCATCAAAAACACTGCCCGATTTGCTCAAGCCGAGAAATGTGAAGGTCGAGGAGCAGGAAACCTACCACGCCAAGATCTCGATCGAGCCGCTGGAGCGTGGTTTCGGCCATACCCTGGGCAATGCCCTGCGCCGTATCCTGCTGTCCTCCGTTCCCGGGTGCGCCATCGTCGACATCAAGATCGAAGGTGTGCTGCACGAGTACACCACTATCGATGGGGTGCAGGAGGATGTCATCGACATCATGCTCAACCTCAAGGGCGTGGGCATTACCATGCACAACCGGGACGAGGCGCATCTGACCCTGAGCAAGAAGGGACCGGGCGTGGTAACGGCGGGCGATATCCAGCTCGATCACGACATCGAGATCGTCGATCCCGACTATGTCATCTGTCACCTGAACAAGGACATCGAGTTCAGCGTCGACCTGCATGTGGTCAAGGGCCGAGGCTACCAGCCGGCCAACCAGCGCGCACTGTCCGACGAGGAAACCGCTCTCGGTCGTCTGCAACTGGATGCCTCCTTCTCGCCGATCACCAAGGTAGCCTACTCGGTGGAGACCGCGCGAGTCGAGCAGCGGACCAATCTGGACAAGCTGGTGATCGATATCGAGACCAACGGCAGTGTCGATCCCGAGGAAGCCATTCGAATTGCCGGCAGCATCCTCAAGGATCAGCTCTCCGTATTCGTCAATCTCGAGGGTTCCGAGGAAGAGGTTCAGGAAGAGCCAGAGTCCATGATCGATCCGATCCTGCTGCGCCCGGTGGACGACCTGGAACTCACGGTGCGCTCCGCCAACTGTCTGAAGGCCGAGAACATCTATTACATCGGCGACCTGATTCAGCGCACCG
Organism: Gammaproteobacteria bacterium; assembly: GCA_015494335.1. Lineage (GTDB taxonomy): Bacteria > Pseudomonadota > Gammaproteobacteria > S144-22. The sequence goes on from WGBK01000186.1 coordinate 13,011, forward strand.
AGGTCGAGCTGCTGAAAACGCCGAACCTGGGCAAGAAGTCGCTGACCGAGATCAAGGACGTGCTGGCCTCCTATGGACTGTCTCTGGGCATGCGCCTGGAAGACTGGCCGCCGCCCAGCATCGAGAACGACAGCAAGCTGGCAAGCTGAGCCAAGGCACAGCCCCTAGTACAAAAGATTCAATTCGAGGTTATCTATCATGCGTCATCGCAAGAGCGGTCGTAAGCTCAATCGTAATTCCGCGCATCGCAAGGCGATGTTCAAGAACATGGCGGCTTCCCTGTTCCGTCATGAAGTCATCAAGACCACCCTGCCCAAGGCCAAGGAACTGCGTCGGGTTGCCGAACCACTGATTACCCTGGCCAAGGAAGACAGTGTGGCCAACCGTCGCCTAGCCTTCGCTCGTCTGCGCGACAAGGAGATGGTCGGCAAGCTGTTCTCCGATCTGGCACCCCGTTACAAGGAGCGCCCGGGCGGTTACATGCGCATCCTGAAATGCGGCTACCGTACCGGTGACAAGGCGCCGATGGCCTATGTCGAGCTGGTTGATCGCCCGATCGAATAGATCGTCGCGCGACCAAGAAAATCAAAAAGGGCCGGTCTCGAAAGAGACCGGCCCTTTTGCATTGCGGTGTCGGGAGGAATGGTTCCTCTCAGGAATTGGCCTTGATCAGGTCGATCAGCAGATCGCGCTTCTGCTCCATTAGTCCGATATCGCCTCGACTTTCGACATTCAGCCGCAGTAGGGGCTCGGTATTGGAGCTGCGAATATTGAAGCGCCAGTCCTTGAAGCTGAGGCCGATGCCATCGGTCTCGTCGAGCTCGTACACCTCGCCCTTGAAATGCTCAAGCACCGCTTCGAGCACCTTGCCGGCATCGCCGACAGTCATGTTGATCTCGCCACTGACGGGGTAGGCCTCGATCCGTTTGTCCACCAGCTGGGCCAGACTCTTGTCTTGCTGACTCATCATCTCGGCCACCAGCAACCAGGGGATCATGCCGCTGTCGCAGTAGCCGAAGTCGCGGAAGAAATGATGTGCGCTCATCTCACCGCCATAGATGGCGTTGGCCTCGCGCAGGGCTTCCTTCATGAAGGCATGACCCGATTTGCTCTGTATGGCTTCGCCGCCATGTTGACGCGCCATGTCCTGGGTATTCCAGATCAGGCGTGGATCGTGTACTACGCGTTCGCCAGGGTGCTGCTTGAGCATTTGCGCGGCGAGCAGGCCGACGATGTAATAACCCTCGATGAAGCGACCGTTCTCGTCGAACAGGAAACAGCGGTCGAAGTCGCCGTCCCAGGCGATGCCGAAATCGGCTCCGTGTTCGTGGATGGCTTCGATGGTTGCGCCGCGTCCCTCGGGCAGCAGCGGGTTGGGCACGCCGTTGGGGAAACGCCCGTCCGGTTCGTGGAACAGCTTGATGAACTCGAAGGGCAACATCTGCTCGAGCATGTCGAGAACCGGGCCGGCGACGCCGTTGCCGGCATTGACCACGACCTTGAAATGCTTGAGTTCACCGGGATCACTGATGTAGCGCATCAGGTGATCGATATAGGCTTCGGAGAGATCGGTCAGGGTCATCTCACCGCGCTTTTCCGTTTCGGGAAATTCCCCTTTCTCGGCCAATTCTCGGATTTGCTGCAGGCCGCTGTCACCGCTGATCGGACGGGCGCTCTCTCGAACGAACTTGAAACCGTTGTAATCCACGGGGTTGTGGCTGGCAGTGATCATGATGCCGCCATCGAGGCCAAGGTGAAATGCGGCGAAATAGACCTGCTCTGTACCGCATATGCCGAGATCGAGCACATTCACGCCGCTGTCCATCAGGCCGCGGGTGAGTGCGGCGAACAGGGCATCGCTGCTCTGGCGTACATCCCGGCCCACGGCTACCGTATCGGGCTGGAGGAATTGGGCGTAGGCGCGACCGATTCGGTAGGCGATGTCCTCGTCGAGTTCGTCGGGCACCTTGCCGCGGGCGTCATAGGCCTTGAAACAGGTAATTCGATTGTTCATGGTGGTGGTCTTCCTGTGGTGTTGGGCAGAGATTGCCATGCCGATGGCGGCTGAACAATGACCGGCGTCCGGTTTTTGTCACGCGACTGTCATCGGGATTTCTTTTGCAGCAGCTCGCGCAGGTAACGGCCGGTCCAGGAGGCCTCGATTTCGGCCACCTGCTCCGGGGTGCCGGCGGCGATGATCTCGCCACCCTTGGCGCCGCCCTCCGGCCCAAGATCGACGATCCAGTCGGCAGTCTTGATCACATGCAGGTTGTGTTCGATGACGGCGATGGTGTTGCCATGGTCGCGGAGCCGGTGAAGCACCTTGAGCAATTGTTCGACATCATGAAAGTGCAGGCCGGTGGTCGGTTCGTCGAGAATGTAGAGGGTGCGTCCGGTATCCCGCTTGGACAGTTCGCGCGACAGCTTGATGCGCTGCGCTTCGCCGCCGGACAGGGTGGTGGCGTTCTGCCCCAGGGTGATGTAGCTCAGCCCCACATCCATCAGGGTCTGCAGTTTTCGCTTGAGCACTGGTACCGCCTGGAAGAAGTCGAGCGCGTCCTCGACGGTCATTTCAAGCACCTGGTGGATATTTTTGCCCTTGTAGGTGATGTCGAGGGTTTCGCGGTTGTAGCGCTGGCCCTTGCAGACATCGCAGGTGACATAGACATCAGGCAGGAAGTGCATCTCCACCTTGGTCACGCCGTCGCCCTGGCAGGCCTCGCAGCGGCCGCCCTTGACATTGAAGCTGAATCGGCCGGGCTTGTAACCGCGCGAACGCGCCTCCTGGGTGCCGGCAAAGAGCTCGCGAATCGGTGTGAACAGTCCGGTGTAGGTGGCCGGATTGGAACGGGGCGTGCGTCCGATTGGACTCTGGTTGATGTCGATGACCTTGTCGAAATGCTCCAGGCCGCTGTGGCCCTGGTGCGGTGCCGGCTGGTAGCTGGAACCGTTGATCTCGTTGGCGGCCAGCTTGTACAGGGTTTCGTTGATCAGCGTCGACTTGCCGGAGCCGGAAACGCCGGTAATGCAGGTCAGCAGGCCGACCGGGAGCTCGAAATCGACCGCCTTCAGATTGTTGCCCGAGGCCTTGTAGATGCGCAGTAGCTGGTCCGGGTTGCGGGGCGTGCGCTGTTCGGGAATCGCGATCTCGCGCTGGCCGGAGAGGTACTGGCCGGTCAGGGATTTCGGGTTGCGGGCAATCTCCTCGGCGGTGCCGGTGGCGATGATCTCGCCCCCGTGGGCGCCGGCGCCGGGGCCGATATCGACGATGTGATCGGCGGCCTGGATGGCATCCTCGTCGTGCTCGACGACAATCACCGTGTTGCCGAGATCGCGCAGGTAGGTGAGAGTGTTGAGCAGGCGGTCGTTGTCGCGCTGGTGCAAGCCGATGGAAGGCTCGTCGAGGATGTACATGACGCCGACCAGCCCGGCGCCGATCTGGCTGGCAAGGCGGATGCGCTGGGCCTCGCCGCCGGATAGCGTATCGGCGCTGCGGCCCAGGCTCAGGTAGTCGAGACCGACATTGACCAGGAAACGCAGCCGTTCGCGGATTTCCTTGGTGATCTTGGCGGCGATCTTGCCGCGGGCGCCGGGCAGCTCGAGGCGCTCGAAGAAGTCCAGCGCCTCCTCGATGGACAGCCCGGCGATATGCGGCAGGTTGACCTCGTCGACGAAGACGTGCCGCGCTGCCTTGTTGAGGCGGTGGCCGCCGCAGGCATGACAGGCCGAGTCGGACAGGTAACGCGCCAGCTCCTCGCGCACGACATTGGAGTCGGTCTCGCGATAGCGGCGCTTCATGTTGGGCAGGATGCCTTCGAAGGCGTGTTTCTGTACCCGGCGGTCGCCGCGTTCGTTGGTGAACACGAACTCGATGGTTTCCGTTCTGGATCCGTTGAGGATCACGTCGCGCAGCTTCGGATCCAGATCCTCGAAAGGGGTGTCGACATCGAAATCGTAGTGCCGGGCCAGGGATTGCAGCATCTGGAAGTAATAGCCGTTGCGTCGGTCCCAGCCGCGTATGGCCCCGCCGGCCAGGCTCAGTGAAGGATCCTTGACCACGCGATCCGGGTCGAAGAACTGCATGGTTCCGATGCCGTCGCATTCCGGGCAGGCGCCGATCGGGCTGTTGAAGGAGAACAGGCGTGGTTCCAGCTCGTTGAGCGCATAGCCGCATTCGGGGCAGGCGAAGTTGGCGGAAAAGGTGATCTCCTCGAAATCCTCGTCGGGGTTCATCGCGGCCACCCGCACCAGACCGTCGCCGAGATGCAATGCGGTCTCGAAGGATTCAGCCAGACGTTGCTGGATGTCCTCGCGCACCTTGAAACGGTCCACTACCACCTCGATGTTGTGTTTGCGCCGAAGGTCGAGGCTCGGTGCATCGTCGAGCTCGTAGATTTCCCCGTCGATGCGGGCACGCAGAAAACCTTGTCGCTGCAGGCTTTCGAGCAGCTGCACATGCTCGCCCTTGCGGTTGCTGACCACCGGCGCCAGCAGCATCAGCCGAAGCTTGGGCGATAATGTCATCACTTGGTCCACCATCTGGCTGATGGTGCTGGCCTCGAGGGTGATGCCGTGTTCCGGGCAACGTGGGATGCCGGCGCGGGCGAACAGCAGACGCAGATAGTCGTAGATCTCGGTGATGGTGCCGACGGTGGAACGGGGATTGTGGGAGGTGGTCTTCTGTTCGATGGAAATAGCCGGTGACAGACCCTCGATATGGTCGATATCCGGTTTTTCCATGACCGACAGGAACTGCCGGGCATAGGTGGAGAGGGATTCCACATAGCGCCGCTGGCCCTCGGCAAAAATGGTATCGAAGGCCAGCGAGGATTTGCCTGAACCGGACAGTCCGGTGATGACGATAAGGCGGTCGCGCGGCAGGCTCAGGTCGATGTTCTTGAGATTGTGCGTGCGAGCACCGCGGATGGTGATCGAATCCATGAAGGCGTTTTCAGGCTGTGGAAAACCGGACATTTTACCGCATCCACCTCCGGCAGGCAGGTTTTTTGCCGGTGCCTGACTGCCGGGCTGTATCAGTTTGTGGTAATATTCCCGGCTTGTTTCCGAGCCCCCACTGACTGAATAAGCCCGAACCCGAGATGCTGAAAACCGAGAAGAGAGCCGCCGCTTCCCTGGCGCTGATCTATGCCTTCCGCATGATCGGCCTGTTCATGATCCTGCCCGTGTTTTCGCTATATGCACAGCAGTACCAAGGCGCCACGCCCTTGCTGATCGGCCTGGCTATCGGTATCTACGGCCTGACCCAGGGGCTGTTCCAGTTGCCTTTCGGTTTTCTTTCCGACCGTGTCGGACGCAAGAAGATGATCGTCATCGGACTGCTGCTGTTTGCAGCCGGCAGTGCCGTGGCCGCTACCGCGGAGACGATTCAGCAGGTGGTGGCCGGACGGGCCCTGCAGGGCATGGGTGCCATCGCCGCGGTGGTGATGGCCCTGGCCGCGGATCTGACCCGCGAGGAAGTTCGGGTGCGGGTGATGGCTTCCATCGGCATGTCCATCGGCCTGGCCTTCATGCTGTCGATGATCATCGGACCGGTGCTGGCCTCGAACATCGGCATGTCGGGTCTGTTCTGGGTGACCGGCGGGCTGGCGCTGTCGAGTATTGTCGTGCTGCTGTTCCTGACGCCCGACCCCGTGCAGGAACGCTTTCATCGAGATGCCGAGGTGTCGGTGTCCGATATCCCCAGGGTGCTCGCCAATCGCGAGTTGCTGCGTCTGGACTTGGGCGTTTTCATTCTCCACCTGACATTGGCCGGGACCTTTGTGCTGTTTCCGCTGGTATTGCGCGATCATCTGGCCTTGCCGGTTGCCCGCCACTGGGAGGTTTACCTGCCGGTGTTTGTGATCTCGATCGCGCTGATGTTGCCGATGATCATAAGCGCCGAGAAAAAGGCCAGGATGAAGCCGATGTTCCTGCTCGGCATCACGCTGGTGCTGCTGTCCGAGTTGGGCATGGGCTGGTTCGGCAATTTCTGGGCGCTGTTCGCGATGCTGGTGCTGTTCTTCGGCGGTTTCAATTTCCTCGAGGCATCGATGCCGTCGCTGGTGTCCAAGATCGCACCAGCCGATCGCAAGGGCACGGCCATGGGGCTGTTCTCGACGGCCCAGTTTCTCGGCGCCTTTGTCGGCGGTACTTTCGGCGGCAGTCTGCTGGCCCTCGGCAAACCCGGGCTGGGCTTTCTGCTGCTGGCGATCCTGCCCGCGCTCTGGCTGCTGGTGGCGGTGTTCATGCCCAACCCGCGTCCGGTTTCGACGCGGCTGGTATCGCTGGCCGGCTGGGACCCGCAGGCGATGCAGAGTTTTGCGGAACAGGTCCGGCAGTTGGCAGGCGTGCGCGAGGTCGCAGTATTCCCCGAGGACGAGGAAGCTTATCTGAAGGTGGAAAGGGGCGTCTACGATGAAGAAGGCTTGAAGCGTCTGCTGCAGGGAGAGCAGCTGCAGACGGCTCAGTGAGAACCGGTTTGCAGAGGCAATCTTGGTCGGGTGTTATCGTTCCGGACCCAGTTGTCAGGAAAACGATCCATGAAGACAGTCATTACCTACGGAACTTTCGACCTCTTCCATATTGGCCATGTGCGCCTGCTTCGGCGTTTGCGTGAACTGGGTGATCGACTGGTGGTCGGTTGCTCCACCGACGAATTCAATGCCACCAAGGGCAAGCGGTCGGTGATGCCCTATGATCAGCGGGTCGAAATCCTCGAGGCCTGCCGCTATGTCGACAAGGTCTTCCCGGAAAATGACTGGGATCAGAAACCCGATGACATTGAGCGGGAACAGGCTGATATCTTCGCCATGGGCGATGACTGGGTCGGAAAGTTCGATCACCTGGCTGACCAGGTGGAGGTCGTCTACCTGCCCCGTACCCAGGATATTTCGACCACCGATGTGCGGCAGCTCGTGAAATCGCTGCACACGGAGCAGGTGGAAGAGATCAAGTCCGCCATCGATCATCTCAGCGGATTGATCTCGAAACTTTGATGTGACTGCCTTGCTGAATGTGCGGAAGGCCTTGAAAAGCCGTCGAAAATTGATTTAGACTCCGAAGGACAGGCCAGTACGGGCTTGCAGGAGCGTCTCTCGACGCATTCAACAGGACTTGAATCCTCAAGGAGTCAAACATGAAAAAAATCCTCTTCGCAGCCCTTGCGGCCGCTGTCTTTTCTTCCTCCCTGTTTGCCGCCCCGGTGAACATCAACAAGGCATCCGCCCAGCAGATCGCCGATGCGCTGAAGGGAATCGGCATGGCCAAGGCCACGGCCATCGTCGAATATCGCAAGAAGAACGGCAAGTTCAAGAAACCCGAGGATATCGTCAAGGTCAAGGGCGTGGGACCGGCCATCTTCGCAAAAATCAAGAAGGACGTTAAGGTCAAGTAACAGACGATCGGGGCGGCAAGCGACTTGTCGTCCCGGTCCTGAAACCGGTTTCTGCGGGGTCCGTCAAGCTTTGCCGAAGGCGGCTTGATGCCATGGTCGGGCGCTCCTAGAATCCGTTTATCGGATTCAACAGGAAAGGAACATGAACATACTGCTCACCGGCGGTACGGGCTATATCGGCAGTCACACGGCGACGGTTCTTGCGGCCGCGGGCCATCGCGTGGTTCTCTACGACAATCTCTGCAACAGCAGCGCCGACGTCGTGGACCGTCTCGAGGAAATCACCGGCCAGCGCATGCCCTTTATCGAAGGCGATGTGCGGGATGTTGGCTTGCTCACGGATACGCTGAAGCAGCACGATATCGACTCGGTGATCCATTTCGCCGGCCTCAAGGCCGTGGGCGAATCCGTCGAGAAGCCGATCGAGTACTACGCCAACAATGTACAGGGCACCATTAATCTGCTGCAGGCAATGCGCGAAGCGGGTGTCAAGCAATTGGTGTTCAGCTCCAGTGCCACCGTGTACGGCGACCCGCAATACCTGCCTCTCGACGAGGAACATCCGACCAGCGCCACCAACCCCTATGGCCGATCCAAACTGCAGATCGAGGAGATTCTTGCCGATGTGGCAAAGTCCGATACCGAGTGGCGCATTGCCTGTCTGCGCTATTTCAACCCGGTTGGCGCTCACGAAAGCGGGCTGATCGGCGAGGATCCCAATGACATTCCCAACAACCTGATGCCCTTCGTGGCCCAGGTAGCGGTCGGCAAGCTTCCGCGTCTGAATGTATTCGGCAACGACTACCCGACCGAAGATGGTACCGGGGTGCGCGACTATATCCATGTCATGGATCTCGCCGAGGGGCATCTGGCCGCGCTGGAATACCTGCAGCGGGCGCCGGGCTGGCATGCGATCAACCTCGGTACGGGGCAGGGCTACAGCGTGCTGGACATGGTCAAGGCCTTCGAGCGCAGCAGTGGCCGTCCGGTGCCCTATGTCATTACCGATCGGCGACCTGGCGATATCGCTACCTGCTATGCCCTGCCCGACAAGGCGCGTCGACTGCTGGGTTGGGAAGCCAGCCGCGGGCTTGAAGACATGTGCGGCAGCACCTGGCAGTTCCAGCGCCGGGTCTCCGGGCAGTGACCCCCTGATTGTGGCCTGTTACGACCTTTTCAATGGCGATGCGGACGGCATCGCCTCTCTGCAGCAGCTGCGTCTCCACGAGCCGCGGGACTGCGAGC
>WGBK01000187.1 GCA_015494335.1 Gammaproteobacteria bacterium
TTCCAGTTGGGTGACGAGCTGAAAATCCGCCGCAACCGCTACACCGTGGTGGGGCTCACCCGCCGCATGGTCTCCTCCAACGGCGACCCCATGGTGTTCATTCCCCTCAAAGACGCCCAGGAAGCGCAGTTCCTCAAGGACAATGACGCCATCTTGATGCAGCGCCGCCGCACGGCGTCCAATCCGGCGTTCGATCGTCCCAACGTGCCGGGCTTGTTGGACGCCATTATCGCCTCCCAGACCACCAACAGCTATGTCAACGCCATCCTGGTGCGCCTCGAGCCGGGCTACACCCCGGAAGAGGTGGCCGAGCCCATCCGGCGTTGGAAAAGACTGACCGTCTACGATCGCGTGGAGATGGAGGAGATCCTCATCGGCAAGCTGATCGCCACCTCGGCCAAGCAGATCGGCATGTTTCTGGTCATCCTCTCCGTGGTGAGCGCTGCCATCGTCGCTTTCATCATCTATACGCTGACCATGGACAAGATCCGTGAAATCGCCGTGCTGAAACTCATCGGCACCCGTAACCGCACCATCGCCGCGATGATCATGCAGCAGGCGTTGGTGCTTGGCACCATTGGCTTTGTGGTGGGTAAGATCGCCGCAACCTTCGCTGCACCGCACTTCCCAAAGTATGTGCTGCTGATGCCGGCCGATTCGATTGCCGGCTTTTTTGCCGTTCTGCTGATCTGCGTGCTGGCCAGCCTGGTGGCCATTCGCTTGGCACTCAAGGTCGACCCGGCCGAAGCGATTGGGGGCTGAGATGGCAGGCAGGGGCATTCACATCGAAGGACTCTCCAAGCGCTATGGCGAGGGGGATACGGCCGTGCTTGCACTCAAGGATGTCAACATGACGGTCGCGCCCGGCGAAGTGGTCGGATTGATCGGCCCGTCCGGCTCCGGAAAGAGCACCTTGCTCAAGTGTCTGGGCGCGGTGATCGATCCCACGTCCGGACGCATGATGCTGGGCGACGAGGTGATCTATGACAACGGCTGGAAGGTGCATGATCTGCGGGCGTTGCGCCGGGACAAGATCGGCTTCGTATTCCAGGCCCCGTACCTGATCCCCTTCCTCGACGTCACCGACAATGTGGCGCTCCTCCCGATGCTGGCCGGCGTACCCAACGAACAGGCACGCGCCCGCGCCCGGGAACTTCTCACCGCGCTGGACGTACAGCACCGTGCCAAGGCCATGCCCTCCCAGCTTTCCGGCGGCGAGCAGCAGCGCGTGGCCATCGCCCGGGGGCTCGTCAACCATCCGCCGGTGATATTGGCGGACGAGCCCACCGCGCCGCTGGACTCACAACGCGCGATGGCCGTGATCCGCATCCTGAACGAAATGGCCAGGCGCTACGAGACGGCGATCATCGTCGTCACCCACGATGAAAAAATCATCCCGACCTTCAAGCGCATCTATCACATCCGCGACGGCGTCACCCACGAGGAAGCCGGCGAGGGGCGCGGATTCGACTGACTGTGAACAAGGAGCGCGGAAGATTTCTTCAAGAATACAAAGCCTTCCGCAACGAAAAAGGCCAACCCGTCCGGGTTGGCCTTGTAGTATTGGTGAAGGGGAGGAGGTTCAATCAGGGTTCCGAGGGAAGATTGGGGCGGATCGCCATTACCGCCTCCACGAATGACCGTCGTTGATTGAGCTGGTCCTCTGTGTATTTCCCATTTCTTTTGGTGAGAGACACGTAATTTGCAAGGATCATCGATGCACGCTTGGCCTTGTAGGTTTTGAGATAAGGGAACAGTTGTTTCAGAAGGGCGAGCGCCTGGCGATTGTAGATTGCATAAGTATAACTGGGGGTGTGATTGATGCGCGTCGTACGCTTAGCGGTGATTTTGCCGGCGCCGACCGTTTCGTATACATAACGTAGGAGGGGGAGATCGGTGTTGCTGATACTCAGGGCCAGTTGGTGATTCTCGTTTCTGTGCTTGCGTGTCAGGGTGACGGTGCCTTCTCCATCGAGGAGTCCGGCGATGTAGGCGGCATCGGTGGCCGAGAGTATGCGGACAGTACGATAGGCAGCCATTCCTTGGCGGTCCTCGTCTTGAATGTGGTTGTCCGAATATACAAAAGCCCCTGGCCGGATTGCCAGGGGCCTTGGATTGGTGGAGGCGGCGGGACAGCGGTTCCATATCTTTCGATACGGGCTGGACTATACCTTCATCCTGCCGTGGCAGGATGCGGGGCGTGTTATCCACCGCGCAGCGAAGCGGTGAATCCTAGTGCCGGCTCCGTCCATGTGGACTCAGCCGGTCTATGAGTCTCTACAGGGCAGGCCTGAGGTTGGCCCTCTTCCTACCCCTCGGTATTGCCT
>WGBK01000188.1 GCA_015494335.1 Gammaproteobacteria bacterium
CATCCCGCCGTGCTCAAGGACGGTCGCGAGGTGGTGGTCAAGATCGTTCGACCCGGCATCGAGAAACAGATCCGCAAGGACATGGATGTGCTGCTGATGCTGGCCCGTCTCGCCGACCGCTACTGGAGCGACGCGCCCCGGGTCAAGCCGGTGCAGGTGGTGCACGAGTTCGAGAAAACCCTGTTCAACGAACTCGACCTGGTGCGCGAGGCCGCCAACGCCAGCGAGCTGCGCCGTCATTTCGTCGATTCCGAGGATCTCTATGTGCCCGAGGTCTACTGGGACTACTGCAAGCAGAACATCCTGGTCATCGAGCGCATCTACGGCATCCCGGTCACCGATCTCGATCAGCTGCGTGCCTGCAACATCAATCTCGAAGTCCTGTCGCGCAAAGGGGTCGAAGTCTTTTTCAGCCAGGTTTACGACTACAACTTCTTCCATGCCGACATGCACCCGGGCAATATCTTCGTCTCGCCCGACAATCCGGACAACCCGCGATACATCGCCGTGGATTTCGGCATCATGGGCACGCTGTCGAAAAGCGACCAGCGCTACCTCGCGGAGAATTTCGTCGCCTTCTTCAACCGCGATTATCGCCGAGTGGCCGAGCTCCATGTCGATTCCGGCTGGGTCGATCCGGACACCCGCATCGACGATTTCGAGCAAGCCATCCGTGCCGTCTGCGAGCCCATGTTCCAGCGGCCGCTGGCGGAAATCTCCTTCGGTCAGCTTCTGTTGCGCCTGTTCGAGACCGCGCGCGATTTCAACATGGAGATCCAGCCGCAACTGCTGCTGCTGCAGAAGACCCTGCTGCACATCGAGGGCCTGGGCCGTCAGCTCTATCCGCAACTCGATCTGTGGGATACCGCCAAGCCCTTCCTCGAGCGCTGGCTGAGCCGACAGATGGGCGTGCGCGCCCTGGGTCAGGGCATCAGAGACAACCTGCCGTTCCTCGCCGAGCACCTGCCCGACCTGCCGCAACTGGCCTTCAAGGCGCTGGACAAGCTGGCCAACGACAAGCTCGAGATCGAGTGGAAATCCCGCCAGCTCGAGGAAATCCGCAGGGAGATCCGGCGCTCCAGCCGCCGCAACATCAAGGCCGTGGCCGGCGGCAGCCTGCTGATCAGCGCCAGCCTCATCGCAGGCCTCGACGGCATCGCTCCGACCATGATCGGCAGCGGCCTGTTCTTCACCCCACTGGTCAGCGCCCTGCTCGCCATTCCCGGTCTGTGGCTGCTGTACTCGCTGCTCGACGACCGATAAATCCCGGTACAACCCCATGATCGAACTCAAGGATATCCTGCTCGCCCGCGAACCCGTCTATCGTCACCTGAAGCCGACTCCGCTGTACAACTACCCCACCCTCGACGAGTTGACCGGAACGCAGACCTGGGTCAAGCACGAGAATCACCTGCCCGTCGGCGCCTTCAAGGTTCGCGGCGGCCTCAACCTGGTGGCGCGCCTGCCCGAGGCCGAACGCAGTGCCGGCCTCTATACGGCTTCCACCGGAAATCATGGCCAGAGTATTGCCTTTGCCGCTCGTGCCGCCGGCATCCGCGCCACCATCGCGGTCCCCGAACAGGCCAACCCGGGCAAGGTCGCGGCCATGCGCGGGCTCGGCGCCGAGGTGGTTCATCACGGGCGGGATTTCGACGAAGCCCGCCTGTGGGCGCAGCAGCAAGCCGAGGAAAAGGGCGGCAAGTTCGTCGGCCCGACCGACGAGGAGCTGATCCAGGGTGTCGGCACCTACGGCCTGGAGATTCTCGAAGCCCTGCCGGATGTGGATGTCATCATCGTCCCGGTGGGCGCCGGCAGCGGTGTCTGCGGCACCGCCATCGTCGCCAAGGCGATCAACCCCGAGATCGAGATCATCGCCTGTCAGTCGGCCCAGGCGCCGGCCATGAAGCTGAGCTGGGAGACCGGTCGCCCAGTGGAAGCCGACATGAACACTCTGGCCGAAGGGGTCGCCACTCGGGTACCCTTCGAGAACACCCAGCGCATCATGCGCGAGCTGGTCGACGACTTCCTGCTGGTCGACGATGCGGACATCCAGAAGGCGGTAGCCCAGATGCTCGAACGCACCCACAACCTGGTCGAGGAAGCCGGCGCCATTCCGCTGGCCGCCGCCCTGCAAATCCCCGACCGCCTGCGCGACCGCAAGCTGGTACTGGTGGCCAGTGGCGGCAACATCTCGATGCAGAATCTGAGAGCTGCATTGCAAGTCTGATCTTCACTCCGTCCCTCTTGATCTTTATCGTTCCCCGCCCCACTTCGGCGTGGTACAAAGCCCCCTTTTTCCAAGCTGTTGCCACCGATGAAATTCAAGTTGTTGTTGCAGACCCTGCGTCCGCCCTTCCTGCTGCTGACCCCGGCCGTGCTCGCCCTGGCCTATGGCCTGGCGCGTTTCGAGGGCAGCCGGATCGACGCCCTCACCGCAATCGAGGTTTTCCTCGCTGCGCTGGCCGCCCATGTCAGCGTCAATGCGCTGAACGAATACCAGGATTTCGTCAGCGGTCTCGATGCCACCACCCTGCGTACCCCCTTCAGCGGGGGCAGTGGCACCCTGCCGAGCCATCCGGAACTGGCCCGTTCCACCCTGCATGCCGGGGTTCTTTCCCTGCTGCTGTGCATGGCCCTGGGTCTGCACCTGGCCTGGGCGCGCCAGCCGCTGCTGTTCGTCTTCGGGCTGGTGGGCGTGTTACTGGTGATCGGTTATACCCGCTGGATCAACCGCCTGCCCTGGCTGTGCCTGGTTGCGCCCGGTACCGGCTTCGGCCTGCTGATGGTGCTCGGCGGCAAGCTGGCGCTCAGCGGCTCCCTGACGATGCTCGACCTGTTCCTGGCCATTACGCCTTTCTTCCTCGTCAACAACCTGTTGCTGCTCAACCAGTATCCCGACATCGAGGCCGATGCCGCGGCGGGCCGGCGCACCTTTCCGATCGTCTACGGCGTCGAGGCCTCCAACCGCATCTACCTGCTGTTCCTGCTCGCGGCCTACCTGCCGATCCTGCTGCTCGGTGCTACGGGCGAGTTGCCCATGGCCAGTCTGGTTGCACTGATCCCCCTGCCGCTGGCGGCTTTTGCCTGGCTTGGCGCACGCAAGCTGGGAGAGGAAATTGGCACTGCGCCCCAGTTTCTGGCCATGAATGTCGCGGCCACACTGCTCACGCCCCTTTTGCTCGGCCTGTCGCTGCTGCTTGCGGGCTGAAGACCGGTAACTGTACCGGTCGCTTATCGCCAGAATTGTCACTGTACTTGTTTGTTGCCGCGGGTCGATAATCGATCCATGCTGCAACGCTCATCCAGCCTCTACCTGGCCGCGGTACTGATCTGGGGCTCCACCTTCTATGCGATCCGCTTCCAGGTCGGCGATGTCGATGCCCAGGTTTCCGTGGCCTGGCGCTTCGCCCTGGCCGCATTGCTGCTGTTCGGCTGGTGTCGCCTGAAGGGTCTTTCGCTGCGTTTCTCGCTGCCGCAACACCTGTGGATGGCCCTGCAGGGCCTGATGCTGTTCTGCATCAACTACATCCTGGTGTACTGGGCCACGACGCGCCTGACCAGCGGCCTGATCGCGGTGATCTTCTCGACCATCGTGCTGATGAACATCGTCAACTCGGCGCTGTTCTTTCGTCGCCGCATCCAGCGCTCGATGGTGCTGGGCGCCCTGTTCGGCCTGGTCGGCATCGGGCTGATCTTTCGCCCCGAGCTGATGCGCCTGGACCTGAAATCCAGTTCACTGATCGGCATGGGGCTGGCACTGGCCGGCACCTGGGTGGCTTCCCTCGGCAACATGCTGTCGGCGCGCAACCAGATGCACGGCCTGCCGGTGATCCAGAGCAATGCCTGGGGCATGGCCTATGGCGCGCTGATCCTGTTCGTGGCGCTGATTGTCCAAGGGCTCTCGCCCGCCATTCCCCTGCACGCCTCCTACCTGCTTTCGCTGCTTTACCTGGCGCTGTTTGGCTCGGTGCTGGCCTTTGGCGCCTACCTGACCCTGGTCGGGCGCATCGGCCCGGAAAAGGCCGCCTACAGCATGGTATTGTTCCCAATCGTGGCACTCGGCATCTCCACCCTGTTCGAGGATTACCGCTGGCAAATCGATTCCGCTCTCGGCGTGCTGCTGGTGCTGCTCGGCAATATCATCATCATTCTGCCGAAGAACTGGCTGCGCGTTCCGCGACGGTGACAATAAACGGTTTTTTTCTGCAACGGCTTCTGGTTAAATCCCTGCAACTATTGTCCCCGAGGTTTCCCCATGGCCGTCCATGTCGCCACCCATCCCCTGATTCAGCACAAGCTGGGCCTGCTGCGCAAGGAAGGCATCAGCACCAAGAGCTTCCGCGCACTGGCCAGCGAGATCAGCATGCTGCTGACCTACGAGGCCACCGCCGACATCCCGATCGAGACCGTCACCATCGAGGGCTGGGCCGGGCCGGTGGAGATCAAGCAGGTGAAGGGCAAGAAGGTGACCATCGTGCCGATCCTGCGTGCCGGTCTGGGCATGCTCGACGGGGTGTCGGAGCTGCTGCCGAACGCGCGCATCAGCGTGGTCGGCCTGTACCGCAACGAAGAGACGCTCGAGCCTGTCCCCTATTTCGAGAAGCTGGTGGCCGACATCGACCAGCGGCTGGCCCTGGTCGTCGACCCGATGCTGGCCACCGGCGGCAGCTTCAACGCCGCCGTGGACATGGTCAAGAAGGCCGGTTGCAAGCAGATCAAGGGATTGTTCCTGGTGGCGGCGCCGGAGGGCATCGAGGCAGTGGAGAAGGCACACCCGGACGTCGATATCCATATCGCGGCCGTAGACGACCACCTCAACGAGAACGGCTATATCATCCCCGGCCTGGGCGATGCCGGCGACAAGCTGTTCGGTACCAAGTAATTATTAACCCGGCCACATAATATGTCGTATTCAGAGCCACAGGCCTCTTCCCTGTCAAGGCGCGTGCCGCCGGTAAGGGTCGTTCCCTTGCCAAGGCGCGCAACACAGGCAGGGGAGAGGCCTGTGGCTCCTAACTCATTGTTTTATAAAAGACAGGCCGTACTGTGCGCGTCCGCGGAC
>WGBK01000189.1 GCA_015494335.1 Gammaproteobacteria bacterium
AAGGGCGAGAAGATCCCGCTCGGGGCGATCGCCGAGATCCGTCGCGAGGTGGAGCCCGGCGTAATCAATCGCGAAGCCCTGAACTACACCCTGGATATCTACGGGCACCGCGAAAAGGCGGCCATCTCGCATATCATGGCGAATTTCGAGGCCGCCTTTGGCGATGCCCGCCTGCCGGCCGGGGTGAGCATGGAACAGGTTGGCGACGACAAGGAGTTCAAGAAATCCGCTGCGCGCATGATCGGGGCCATCGGCTTTGCCATTGTCCTGATCTTTTTCACGCTGATCACGCTGTTCGATTCGGTGAAGCTTTCCCTGTTGATCATCCTGTCCATTCCGCTGACGCTGATCGGCGCATCCTGGATCCTGCTGCTGCTCGAATACCATGTATCCATGCCGGCGATGATGGGCTTCATTCTGCTGTCCGGCATCATCGTCAACAATGCCATCCTGCTGATTCATTTTGCCCAGGAAAGAATGACGGCCGGGCTGGCCGCCCGGGAAGCCATGCTCGAGAGCATCCGCATTCGTACCCGCCCGGTGCTGATGACGGCCTTTGCCGTGGCCGCCGGCATGTTGCCGATCGCCCTCGGCTCCGCCATCGGGCTGGAACGCCTGGCGCCCCTGGGAGCGGTGGCCATCGGCGGCCTGCTGGCAGGCACCTTCCTCACCCTGCTGTTCATCCCGCTGACCTTCATCTGGAGCATGCGAAGCGGGGAAAAGCAGAATCTCTAGCCAGAATTTCAGTTTCGTTTAAGTTGCGCTGCGTATGCTCCTGTTCCAAGTCAACGACAGGAGCAGAGAAATGTCCGAACAACCGCCCTCTACCCTTCCGGTGTGGGATCCGCTGCTGCGGATCTTCCACTGGTCGCTGGTGCTGTTCTACCTGATCGCCTATCTCACCGAAGACGACTTCCTGGCCCTCCATGTCTGGGCGGGTTACACCGTGGGGCTGTTGATCGCCTTTCGCCTGCTGTGGGGTTTGGTGGGGACGCGGCATGCCCGTTTTTCTTCCTTTGTGACCTCGCCGAAAACCGTCCTCGATTACCTGCGCGGCATGCTGCGCTTTCGGGTTCCGCACTACCTGGGCCACAACCCGGCAGCAGCGGCGATGGTGGTTGCCCTGCTGCTCAGCCTGGCGGCCGTTGTATTCAGCGGCATGACCATCATTGCCGCCGAGGGGCAGGGTCCACTGGCAGGCACCTGGGTCGCAGGGCTGGATGCGGGATGGATGGAGGAGATACACGAATTTCTCGCCAACCTGAGCCTGCTGCTGGTGTTCCTGCATGTGGGTGGCGTGGTGTTCAGCAGCTTTGTGGAAGGCCAGAACCTGCCGCGGGCCATGCTGACGGGAAGAAAGAAATATCGAAACGATTATGTGGATTACACGGGAGATGAAAAATGAACAGAGTCGTTATGGTCTTGTTGAGCCTGGGCCTGTGGGCTTCCGCCCAGCCGTCCCTGGCCGATGAAGCAGTGATTTCCAGCCTGATGGAGCGCTATCGGGCAGCCGGGGCTGACCAGCCGGATGCCGCACGGGGCGAAGCCCTGTGGAAACGGAAACATGGAGAGCGCAGCTGCGAAACCTGCCATGGCAGTGACCTGAGGCGCCCGGGCAAGCACGCCCGCACCGGCAAGCGTATCGAAGCCATGGCTCCCAGCGTCAATCCGCAGCGGCTGAGCAAGGCGCGCAAGATCGAGAAATGGTTCCTGCGCAACTGCAAGTGGACCCTGGGGCGAGAATGCAGCGCCCGGGAGAAGGCCGATATTCTGGCCTGGTTGAAGCAACAGTAATCTGACAGAGGTGAATGAAATGAACAAAAAGATGATGTGGATGGGGACCCTGATGCTTTCCGCCGTTTTGGGCTTTGGAATCTATGGCATCGGCAACAGCCTGGCTTCGGGCGGGTACGGCCATGACGACGATGATGGCGAGCGAGGCGAGCATGGCTGGCGAGGCAGGCCGGTACCCTCCGCCATGCTGCGCGAGGAATCGAAGCTGTACCGGGAAGAATGCGGAAGCTGCCATCTTGCCTATCCGGCCCAGTTGCTGCCGCCGGCCGGATGGCAGAAGGTCATGAGCGGTCTGGACGACCATTTTGGCGAGAATGCCGAGCTGGATGAAGCCACGCGCAAGCAGATTACCGACTATCTGGTGCAGTTGTCTACGCCTCGCCGAGGCGAATACCGTCAGCTTCTGCGCAATCTGGATCCGAATCGGGTGCCCATGCGCATCACCGAGATGGCCTATTTCAAACGCAAGCACCGCGAGATTCCGGCTCGATTTATCCGCGACAATGATAAAGTACGCTCTCTGAGCCAATGCGATGCCTGCCACCGCGATGCAGACAAGGGGTACTTCGATGAGGATAGTGTCCGTATTCCTGGCGTTGGTCGTTGGGACGATTAGCGCAGGTCTTCTGGCCGATGATGATGACCGGGAGTTGCAGCAGATTCGTCGCTGGGTGATGGAAGGGCGGATCCTGCCGCTGCAACAGATTCTCGACCGCTACCCGGCCCGGTTCATCGGCCGGTTGCTTGACTTGGAGGTCGAGCAGGAAGATTCTTCCATCGTCTATGAGCTGGAGTTTCTGCGTCCGGATGGACGGGTGACGGGATATCGGGTTGATGCCCGCAGCGGCAAGCTTCTGGAACAGGAGGAGCGGGATTGAAGTTGCTGTTGATCGAGGATGACAGCGAACTGGTCGGGCAGCTGAGGCCATTGCTGCGGGAGGCCGGGTATGCCGTGGAATGGGCCGACAACGGCCTCGATGGAGGCTTTCTGGCCGGTGAAGAGGATTTTGACGGTATTGTTCTCGATCTGGGTCTGCCACGGAAATCAGGTCTGGAATTGTTGCGTGAACTGCGCGAAGCGGGCAAGCGCACACCGGTGCTGATCCTCACTGCCCGGGATTCCTGGCAGGAGCGGGTGGATGGTCTCAAGGCCGGCGCCGATGACTACCTGGGCAAGCCCTTCCACGCCGAGGAACTGCTGGCGCGGCTGGAAGCGGTGCTGCGCCGCCACCACGGCCAGAGCGGCAATCGTCTTAGATATCGCGGTGTCGAGCTGGATCTGGACCGACAGAGAGCCGTCGATGCCACCGGGCGGGAAGTCCGGTTGACCGCGATCGAGTTCCGCCTGTTGCGCTACCTGATGCTGCATCCGGGGCGGGTGTTTTCCAAGACCGTCCTCAGCGAACATATCTACGAGGAGGAGCGCTTGGCCGACAGCAATGTCATCGAGGTCTACATCAATCGCCTGCGCAAGTACTTCGGCAAGGATTTCATTCGCACCCGGCGGGGCCAGGGCTATTGTCTCGAACGCTCCGATGACTGAGTACTATTCGCTGAAGAAACGGCTCGGTCGCAACCTGCTGGTCTATATGCTGGCGGTGATGATCCTGTTGCTGCTGGCCAGCAATTTCGTGATCCGCAGTCTGGTCAACGATTATGTCGCTTCCCGCCTCGAGCATGATGCGGAAACCCTGGTCAGTGCCCTGCGCCAGGACGATCAGGGTCGCTGGTTTCTTGAGCCCGAGAGGGTGTCCACGGTTTATCAACGGGTACGCTCCGGCCACTATTTTGCCGTCAGGACGCCGGACGGATGGCTGCATTCCCGCTCCCTGTTCGACCTGGATCCGAAACGGCTCACGGCCCGGGAGTTGGATCGATTCGAGATGGCCGGTCCGGGTCAGGAGTACTGGCTGGTAATTCAGCGGAAGGTGACCAAACAGGGGCAGGGCCTGCAGTTGTGGGTGGCCGAGGATGTTCACGAAGTGCATGACCGGTTGCGCCAGTGGTTGGTCTATCTCGGGTTGCTGCTGGTCGCGGTCACTCTGGTACTGTTATGGCTGCAGCGGAGCTTGCTGGAACGCAGCTTCGCCGTCTTTGATCGCGTACAGCAGGCCCTGCGGCAGCATCGCTACCAGCCGTTGCAACTCGAGTCCATCGACATTCCTCGGGAGATCCGGCCCCTGCTGGACGAGATCGCCCTGTTGCTGGAACACCTGCGCAAGCGGATTCAGCGAACCCGCAACGCCATCGGCGATCTGGCCCATGAACTGAAACGGCCGTTGCAGGTGCTGGCCCTGTCGCGTCCGATGGGGGAGGAGCAGCAGGCAATAAAGCAGATCGAACGGGTGATCGAGCGTGAGCTGAAACGAGCACGGATTTCGGGCCATGAGGCGGTGGGCAGCGCCTTCGACCCGGAACAGGATATTCCGCTGTTGATCGACCTGTTGAAACGGGTGTACCCGGAAGTGGAGATCCTGGCCGATATCCGGGTCGAGGGCCGCCTGGCCCTGGACCGGGACGACCTGCTCGAACTGGTGGGCAATCTGCTCGACAATGCCGCCAAGTTTGCCCGTAGCCGGGTGCGTCTGGAGCTGGTCGTGGAAGACGGGCAACTCTGTCTGGTGATCGAGGATGACGGGCCGGGCTTGCCGGCGGAACAGGTACAGTTGGTCACGCGCAAGGGAGTACGCCTGGACGAGACCCGGGAAGGGCATGGCCTTGGCCTGCGCATCTGTAGCGATATTGTCGAAAGCTACGAGGGACGGATTGATTTCGAGACTTCCCGCTGGGGCGGACTGAGGCTGGTCGTGAGTTTGCCCCTGGGCTAGTTGGGGCAGGTTTGCGGCAGTAGCGTCGGCGTGCGTCCCGACAGTCGGTAGGCAACAAGCCCCAACCATTCGTGTACTGCAGCCTCCAGCTTGCCCAGGTTTTCCAGCAGTTGCGGGCGCGGGTCAAGCAACCGTTCCGGCAGGGAATAGTGGTCCACCGGGTAGGGGATCATCGGCCAAGCCTGCCGACAGAATACGCCGATCGAGCGTGGCATGTGATAGGCGGAGGTGATCAGAATCCAGCGTTCACCCGGTTTCGGCGCGAGGCGTTGTTTGGCGTAGCGGGCATTCTCGGCGGTATTACGCGCCTGGTTTTCCATTACTACCCGGTCGCCGATGCCGGCTGCGCGAAACAGCCGCCCGACCTGCGAGGCTTCGGTGCTGCGGTCGGGATTCAGGCTGGCATTGCCGCCGGTGAACAGCAGTCGTGCCTCGGGATAGCGGCGCGCCAGCTCGACGAAGGCGCCCAGCCGCTCGGCGGCCTCGTTGACTTCGAGCTGCCTCCAGTAGCGACTGGTCTCCGGCAGTACCGATCCGCCGAGCACGACGATGCCGTCGACCCGTTGCGGGAGCCGTGGATTGGCCCGGAAGCGGGATTCGAGGGGGTAGAGCAGGGCATCGCCAACGGGAAACCAGGTCAGCAGCAGTAGTGCCAGCAACAACAGGGACATCAGCTGCATTCCACGCCGTCGCCGGCCGGTCAGCAGCAGCAACCAGGCGATCATCTGCAGCAACAGCATCAGGTGGGCTGGCGAGAACAGCAGCCACAGCCACTTGGACAGGGTGAAAAAGGCGTCGCTCATGGGATCTTGGCAGGCAAACGGCAGAATCAGACTGCTATTCTGGGTGCCGGTCGTCTCCCTGACAAGTCCGTCCAGTTCATCACGAATGTGAAATAGTGCGCTTAAATGTTTGAATTTCCGGACTATATGATAGTATCAATCATTGTGTCCGCAAAATGGAGGCGCGCTTGTCCGCGCTGTTCCAAGCAACCCGCCCGGCCTAGAGGATCTGGACATTGGCGATCGAAAGGATCAATCGGTACAAGAAATCGGTACCGCTGCAGTACCGCGACGAGAAGATGGAGGAGCGTTACCAGCGCTTCCAGCGTGGTCGTGGACGCAGCACAAGCATCTTCGGCCTGATTGCACTGACCCTGATTGCCCTCAGCTATGCTTTCATCGAGCACTGGGTATTGGGGTTGAAATCCAACCTGCCGTTGATGGCCTATCTCGGCACGGCGGTCATAGCTGCCAGCGGCGCACTGTTCTCCGCCCTGAGCAGCAGTCAGGGCGCTCTCAAGCTGCGTCTGCTGCTTCCCAGCGCGCTGGCACTGCTGGGCCTGTTGTTGTCCCTGCATTTCGAAGGCTATCGTCTCTATCACGGCTTCGAGATGGGGTTGCTGCTGGTGTGGCTGGGCAGTCTCAATTCCCTCGGTTTTCGTCTCATCGCCTTCGTGGTCGGCGTACTGGCCGCGGCCTTTGCCGGCCTGGCCTGGCTTTACGGCGCCGACGACATCAAGCTGCCGGCTCTGATCGCCCTGCTGTTTGCTTCGCTGACCCTGTCCTTGTTCGTCTCCTACCTGCTCGAACGCTTCCGTCGCATGCTGTATCTGACCCAGCACGCGATGAAGAGCCTGTCGGCCCGCCAGGAAAGCTGGGCCTATACGCTGATCGACCTGGACATGGCCCTGAGCGGCATCACAGAGTTACGCCAGTTGCTGGAACGCCTGATGGAATTCATCGGCGGCGTGATCCAGTACGACTCCTTCGTGCTGACCACGCTGGACGGCAAGAAAGGCCGGCCCCAACCCGAGGTGGTCGAGGGTACGCTGTTCGAAACCGAGGAAGCGACGCTGTGGAACGATGACCTGATCAGCCGCCTGACCCAGACCCGGCAGGCCCTGGCCAGCGCCGATTTCGACTGGGAGGAGGGTTTTCTCGGGCGACAGAAGAAGCGCTTCAAGCACTATCGGCTCGATATCCCGGTGTTCGACGGCTCCGAAATGGTGGCCCTGATCAGCCTGCGACGCGCCAGCGAGCCCTTCGACGAGCTGGACATGACGGCCAGCATCAGCCTGGTTTCGCAGGCGATGATGATCTACAAGCGCAGCCTGCAGACCGGCCCGGCAAAGGTGCTGAAGATGTCCGAGTCGCTGGCCCACGGCGTAGCGAGCCGATCTCATGCGGCGCAGCCCCGGGTCCGTGCCGACGAACCGCAGAAGCCGCCGCAGCCGGTCACCAGCGAGAATGCCGAAGTGCTGGTTAAGTCCAGTCCTTCGCAGGTCGACCAGCAGGTCTCGGCTGACCAGACCCTGATCGATTCGGTCGAGAACCTGGCCGAAAAGGCCGTGGCGCAGCCTCAGGAACCTGCCCCGCAGGCGGTTCCCGAACCCGTGGAGGTCAAGCCGGACGAGGAAGTGGCGCCCAGCAACCTGGTGCGCAAGCTGAAAAAGGAAACCGAGTCGGCGCGCAAGACGATCACCTTGCTCAGTCGCGAAAATGCCGATCGGGTGGCGGTGGACCGATACCGTACCGCCGCGCTGGAAGGCGAGCCCCTGTCGATCCTGTTGGTGGAGGTGGATGGCCTGCCCAAGCTGCGCGAGGAGGACGGGGACAAGGCCGCCTACAAGGTTTTTGCCGGCATCATCCGGCATGTGTTCTCCAAGCTCGATCCCCAGGGCGATGTACTGGGCCGCTACGGCCAGAACGGCTTCAGCGTGTTGCTGCACCGGGTGGACATGAATGCCGCCGAGAAATTCGCCGAATCCATCCGCCGCTGGGTCGAGCAGGCCCGTTTCAAGACGCCCTACGGAGAGCGCAGCGCTACCCTCAGCATCGGTGTTGCCGCCATCACCGAGGAGACCGGGAATTACGAGTCCATGGTCAAGCGGGCCGACATGGCCCTGTTCGTGGCCAAGAAGAGCGGCCGCAACTGTGTCAAGGTCCGGCTCTGAGCCTCCTTCTCCGTACCCGAATACGGGATGGTTCGCCGTGTTTTTCTTGATTTATCCTTCCGCCGGCACTATGTTCGAGCCATCACTTTTCAGGTCTTCGAGGAAAACATCATGAGAGGCAAGCTTGGCGGTATCGACCGCATGCTGCGCATCGTACTGAGCATGTTCATACTCGGCGCGGGTTTCTACATCCCCAGCTGGTGGGGATTGATCGGCTTGATTCCTTTGCTCACGGGGATTGCGGGTTATTGCCCGATCTATGCCATCCTGGGTATCAACACCTGCCGCAAGGACGATGTCTGTGACAGCTGAGCTGCGGTAGGGCGGCATGACTGCCGACCTGCGTCGGCGTTTCGCCGCCCGCTTCCCGTTCATCGAACAGGTCTCGGCTCCCTTTGCCGACGCCTTCTTCGCGCAGACCCGGCTCGCCGAACTGCCGGCACGGACTCCGATCTGCGATGAAGGGCAGCAGTGCGCCCACCTGGCACTGGTGCTGGAAGGCGTGGGCCGCGTCTACAAGCTATCGCCCAACGGACGCGAGGTCACCCTTTACCGCATCTATCCCGGCCAGAGCTGCGTCCTCACGGCCTCCTGCATCATGAGCCGACAGGCTTTCCCGGCCATGGCGGTCAGCGAAACCCCGGTGACTGCCCTGCTGGTGCCCCCGGCCCATGTGCGTAACTGGTTCTGCGCGGAACCGGCCTGGCGCGATTTCGTGTTCGGTCTGCTGTCCCACCGTCTGGGCGATATCATCTCGGTGGTCGAGGAAGTGGCCTTCAAGCGCATTGACCTGCGCCTGGCCGAGCAGATGATGTCTGCCCTGGATCGCGGCGAGCGCCGGCTGGCCAAGACCCATGCCGAGTTGGCGGCCGATGTTGGCAGTTCGCGCGAGGTGGTCAGTCGCATCCTGCGTGATTTTTCCGAGCGCGGTCTGATTCGCTCGCGCCGCGGCGAGATCGAGATAGTCGATGCCGAGGCCATTCGACAGTGGGTGGAAAAAGCGGAATGATTCCTGCCCGCTTGGTGACAAAGTCACTGACAAGTCGGTGAACGAGGCGTAGTCTGTAGCCACATCAACCAGAAAGGGAGACAGACCACCATGAAACAGAATGTAGGTACCATCGAACGCATTATCCGCGGCCTGATCGGCATTGTTGCCATTGCCGCCTATTTCCTTGGCTGGCTGCAGGGCACTGCTGCCATTGTTGCGCTGGTCGTCGGCGTGGTCATGTTGTTTACCGCCATCGTCGGCTGGTGTCCGCCCTATGCCCTGCTCGGCATCAATACCGCGAAGAAAGGCGATGCCTGAGCATTATTAACCCGGCAACAATGTATGTCAGGTTATTAACCCGGCAATAAAGAATATCTGATATAATCCATCCACATGGAAGAGAAGATAGATGCGAGAAGCTTGCCGAGAGAGGTACTGGAAGAAAAGCGTCGTCAGGCCCACCAACTGCGAAAACGCGGAATGACCCGGGCGGAAATTGGTG
>WGBK01000190.1 GCA_015494335.1 Gammaproteobacteria bacterium
CGGGATCGGCATATCACCATTCACCACCAGCTGTCCGGCGACCTCCCGCCGTTCGGCGATCACGAAGACATGCTGGAGCTGCTCGGCAACCTGCTGGACAACGCCTGCAAGTGGGCCGACTCCACGGTGAGATGCTCCCTCTCCCGGCACGACCCCCACGTCACCATCACCGTCGAAGACGACGGCCCCGGCCTCCCCGACGCCGGTCTCGACGCCCTCACCCGGCGCGGCATCCGCCTGGACGAAACGCGGGAAGGACACGGCCTGGGACTCGCCATCTGCAAGGACATCGTCAAACTCTACGGCGGCACGCTCACGTTCGATCGCTCCGATCTGGGCGGGTTGAGGGCCACCGTGCTGCTCCCGCAGCGAGGAGTGGCGGGGTTGGCCTGACTGCCTGAAATTGCGGGGGAGAGTCCTCTCCCGTCCGGTGGATACCGAAGCCTGCGGAGAATCCTGCCTGCGCTCCGCCACATCCAGCCAAGCCACGGTTTCAATATGCCTTTCGTTGTCGTATGATTGCCGGAATTACCAACCGGCATCCCGTCAGAGGCAGAATCCATGTCCGGGGAGATCTGTGAGATATTCACCTGGGACGAAGTCGCCAGCTACTCTAAGGCCGGTAAATGCACCGTCTACCGGCTGGTGGCGAAGAAGAAGATCCCTGCTTTCAAGGAGGGGCGAGCGCAGCGTTTTACCCAAGCGGACATCGACCACTGGATCAAACAACAGAGTACTGCATCCCGGCGCTGACGCCGGTGTCCGGCCTTTGCGGTTCATGTCACGGGAGGATGGAATGAGCAAGGCCGGCAACGGCGCCACCCGGAGCCCAGTAGGCATACCGTTCAACGAGACAGCTCGAAAACTTCATGCTTCGGGGATGTGCTGCCCACCGGGACGGACAACCCTGGATCGACACCTGCCTGTCGGATAACCTGTCTCGCTGCGTGAATGACGGTGTGGCCACGGCGGGCTCGGCGGAAGAAATGACAAAAGAACAAGAGATTGAACAGGAGCTTATCAGAAAGCTTGAAGCACTCAAGTACACGTATCGCGATGATATCCAGGACCGTGATGCGCTGGAGAAGAACTTCCGCGAAAAGTTCGAATCGCTCAACCGGGTGAAGCTGACCGACAGCGAATTCGAACGCCTGCTGGAAGAGATCGTGACGCCCGACGTCTTCGCAAACGCCGAGCGCCTGAGAAACCGCAACACCTTCGAACGCGAGGACGGCACGCCGCTGCACTATCAGCTGGTCAACCTCAAGGACTGGTGCAAAAACAGCTTCGAGGTCATCAACCAGCTGCGGATCAACACCAGGAGCAGCCACCACCGCTACGACGTCATCCTGCTGCTCAACGGACTGCCGCTGGTGCAGGTCGAGCTGAAATCCTTGCAGGTCTCACCGCGCAAGGCGATGCAGCAGATCATCGACTACCGCAACGACCCGGGCAACGGCTATACCAACAGCCTGCTCTGTTTCATGCAGTTGTTCATCGTCAGCAATCGCAGCCAGACGTGGTACTTCGCCAACAACAATAACGAGCACTTCGCCTTCAATGTCGAGGAGCGGTTTTTGCCCATTTACCGCTGGGCGGCGCCGGACAACAAGAAAATCACCCATCTCGACGCATTCGCCGATGCCTTCCTCGCCAAGTGCACCCTGGCGCAGATGCTCAGCCGCTACATGGTGCTCATCCAAACCGAGCATAAGATCCTGATGATGCGCCCGTATCAGATCTACGCCGTCAAGGCGATCGTCGACTGTATCCACGAGAACCGGGGCAACGGCTATATCTGGCACACCACCGGCTCGGGTAAGACACTCACCTCCTTCAAGGCCTCCACGCTGCTCAAGGACAATCCCGACATCGAAAAATGCCTGTTCGTGGTGGACCGCAAGGATCTGGATAAACAGACCCGTGAGGAATTCAACCGCTTCCAGCCCAGGTGCGTGGAGGAGAACACCAATACCGAAACCCTCGTGCAGCGGCTGCTATCGGAGGACTACAAGGACAAGGTCATCGTCACCACCATCCAGAAGCTGGGCCTGGCGCTGGATGCCAATCACCGCAAGCAGTACCGCCAGCGCCTCGAGCCGCTGCGCGACAAGCGTGTGGTGTTCATCTTCGACGAGTGCCATCGCTCCCAGTTCGGCGAAAACCACCAGGCCATCCGAGAATTCTTCCCAAAGGCCCAACTCTTCGGATTCACCGGCACGCCCATCTTTGAGCAGAACGCCACATATCGCCGCATCAAGGGTGATGAAGCCAGCCTAGCCACCACCCGGGACATCTTCGACAAGCAGCTCCATGCCTACACCATCACCCACGCCATCGATGACGGCAACGTGCTGCGTTTCCATGTGGACTACTTCAAGCCTGAGGGCGCATCCGTCAAGCCGGGCGAGGCCCTCGCCAAGCGGGCCGTGGTCGAGGCGATCCTCGACAAGCACGACGCCGCCACCAACGAGCGCAAATTCAACGCGCTCTTCGCCACCGCCTCCATCGACGACGCCATCGAATACTTCCGTCTGTTTCAGGAGATTCAGGCCGAGCGTGCCGAGGCGGACGAGGAGTTTCTCCCGCTGAACATCGCCTGCGTCTTCTCGCCGCCTGCCGAAGGCAACCGCGATGTTGCCCAGCTGCAGGAGGACCTGCCGCAGGAGCTGGAAGACAACAAGGTGGAACCCAACCGCAAGAAAGCAGCGCTGACCGAAATCATCAAAGATTACAACGAGCGCTACGGCACCAACCACAACCTGGCCACCTTCGACAGCTACTACCAGGACATCCAGCAGCGCATCAAGGATCAGAAATACCCCAACAGCGACCTCCCGCGGGACAAGAAGATCGACATCACCATCATCGTCGACATGCTGCTCACCGGCTTCGATTCGCAGTACCTGAATACCCTCTATGTGGACAAGAACCTGAAATATCACGGCCTCATTCAGGCCTTTTCCCGCACCAACCGCGTACTGAACGACTCCAAGCCCTACGGCAACATCCTCGACTTCCGCGCTCAGAAGGCGGCCGTGGACGAGGCCATCGCGCTTTTCTCCGGTGAGGCACCCGAGCAGGCCAAGGAGGTCTGGCTGGTGGACCCCGCGCCCAAGGTCATCGAAAAACTCGAAGAATCGACGCAGAAGCTCAAGGAGTTCATGGCCGCCCAGGGTCTGGACGCCCGCCCCGAGGAGGTGGCCAACCTCAAGGGCGACGAGGCGCGCGCAGGCTTTATCGAACGCTTCAAGGAAGTGCGTCGATTGACTACCCAGCTCGACCAGTACACCGACCTCGACGAGGAGCAGAAGGCAAAAATCGAGGCGCTGATCCCACGTGACGAACTGCGCGCCTTCTCCGCCCAGTATCTGGAGACGGCCAAGCGCCTGCAGGAAGAGAGCAAAAAGCGGGAAGAGAACCCCGACGACCCCATCCAGCAGCTCGATTTCGAGTTCGTGCTCTTCGACTCGGCGCTGATCGATTACGACTACATCATGAAGCTCATCGCCCGCTTCAGCGGCCAGCCGCCCAGGAAGCAGAAGATGACCCGCGAGCAGCTCATGGGCCTGCTCGCCTCCAGCGCCCGGCTGATGGACGAGCGTGAGGACCTGGAAGCCTACATCGCCACCCTCAAGGAAGGCGAGGGCCTGAGCGAAGAGGACATCCGCCGGGGATACGAACAATTCAAGGCCAAGCGCCAGGCCGAGGAGCTGGCCCGCATCGCCAAAAAGCACGATCTGCCCATGGAGGCGTTACAGGGCTTTGTCGATCACATTCTCGACCGCTACATCTTCGACCCCGACGCGCTCACTGAACTGTTCAGGCCCAAGGGGCTGGGCTGGAAGGCCCGCGCCCGGGCCGAACTGGCGCTGATGGAAGACCTGATCCCGCTGCTGCGCCGCAAGGCCGAGGGGCGCGGGATCTCCAGCACCTGCTGGGCTACGCCGAATGGCGCAATTTTCTGAACATCGTCGGAAAGGCCAAGACGGCTTGTGAGCTATCCGGCCATGAGGTCGCAGACCATTTTGTTGATATCACCAAAATGGTCGAACTCGGCTCCGGCAGCCGCCGCGAAATCCCGGATATCATGCTCACCCGTTATGCCTGCTATCTGGTGGCCCAGAACGGCGATCCGGCCAAGCCCCAAATCGCCTTCGCCCAGACCTACTTCGCCATGCAGACCCGCAAGGCCGAGCTGATCGAGCGGCGCATGCTGGAGGCCGAACGGGTGTCCGCCCGCCGCAAGCTGGCCGATACCGAAAAGGAGCTTTCCAAGGTCATCTACGAGCAAACCGGCGGCAACAGGAATTTCGCCCTCATTCGCAGCAAGGGCGATCAGGCCCTGTTCGGCAAAAGTACCCAGGCGATGAAGGCGCGCTGGAAAGTGCCCGCGAGCCGCCCCCTGGCCGACTTCGCTCCCACCATCATCCTCAAGGCCAAGGACTTCGCCACCGAGATCACCATCCACAATGCCCGCGAGCGGAACATGCGGAGCGAGCCGGAAATATCCGACGAGCACATCACCAATAACAAGGCCGTACGCCAGACACTCCTGAACCGGGGCATTCGCCCGGAGTCCCTGCCGCCCGAGGAGGACGTAAAAAAAGTTGAGCGCCGACTGACCTCGGAGCAGAAGAAAGCGCTGAAAAACCCTGACGGGCTGGAAAAGGAATGAACAGAAACAAGATGAAGACCGTGACGCCGAGATTGCGCTTTCCCGAATTCCGCAATGCCGGGCCATGGGAGGTGAAGCGGTTGGGGGAGGTTTATCGGTTCAAGCCCACGAACTCGTGGCCGCGTGACCGCCTCAATTACGACTCCGGCACTGTCAAAAACATCCACTATGGTGACATCCACAAGGGGCTGAGCAGCGCGTTGCGCGTCGCAG
>WGBK01000191.1 GCA_015494335.1 Gammaproteobacteria bacterium
ATCCAGCCCCCCTCCTCTGCCAGAAAGCCGGAAACGGCCGCGATCAGGCCGGTGCGGTCCGGACAATCGTAGATCAGGCGGTAGCTGTGCGACATCGGCAGACACTCCTGTGATAGACGCCCGGCATTATACGGAAATCGGCATTGCGGTTCCCCCTTGAATACCGTGTTCCCTGCCGTATCATGGCAGCTTCGTAAACCCTATCAGGAAACAAGGAGAAACATGGATATTCAACAGATACTCGCCATCGGCGCCCAGGCTTTCATGCAGAAATCCGGCAGCAATGTCGATCAGGGTAGCGTGGTCTCCGCCCTGTCCGGCCTGCTCGGCGGCAGCGACGGCCTCGACATCGGCGACCTCATCAGCAAGTTCCAGGGCGGCGGCATGGCCGACCTGGTTTCCTCCTGGCTCGGCGACGGCGGCAACCAGGCCATCGCTCCCAACCAGGTTGTAGACATGCTCGGTGGCGACAAGATCTCGTCTTTTGCCTCCCAGCTCGGCATGAGTCCCGACCAGGCAGCGGAAGGCCTCTCCGACGCCATCCCGCAGATGATCGACAAGGCCAGCAGCGGAGGCGCCCTGCTCGACTCCATCGGCGGCCTCGATGGCGTGATGGGCATGGCCGGCAAGCTGTTCGGTCGTTGAGCAAACAGCGTTGCCAGACAACTAAGGCCACCCACAAGGGTGGCCTTTTGTTTGGGTCACTCTAGCACCGGAGTCTGACATGGCTATTCCCCTGACCAGATTCACCCACAATCCACAAAGCTCATGGGCTTCCCTGTCACCCGGCAGATGGGCCGGGGTGGTCCTTTGCCTGTACGCTGCCAATCTATGGGCTGCAGTCACACCCCCCACGGAGGACATCAATTTCCTGGCAGAGCACTTGGCCGAAGCCGCCCAGGATGCCCGGTATTTCGCCATGCCCTGGCCAGGCGGCAATCATGCTGCCCGAAAGGGATGGAGACCCGTGATTTCCGTTGCCGCTTCGAGCAGCGGCACCGACTTTGCCACAACCGATGGTGGCCTGCTGACCCTGGGCGCATCCCGATCCCTGAGCCCCCGAAGGAACATCGACTTGCTGGCATATTTCGACCAGTTCAATGTGAGTGGTAGCAGCACCGACAATGTACTTTCGGCCTATTCATTGAATGGCGTACCTCTGGATCTTCCGGAAACAGCCCTGTTTACACGCCCACGCGGGCGTATCACCCATAGCGGCCTGGCCGCGTTGATCACCAGCCCTCTCCAGATCCGTTCGGACATGGATTGGAGCTATACCTGGGGCCTGAGCATCGAGCAACTGGATCTTGAAAACTACCGATTCGATTACCGTCTAACCGGTGGCAACGACGCCGGAGCCACCGGGTTTATCGATTACAGCGGGAGCCAGCTTCTGGTCTATGCCATGGCAGGACTGCAGACCAACATGCAATGGAATCAATGGCAGGTTACACCACGCGCCGTGCTTGGCCTGCCGCTGAAAAAAGGGGATTTCACTGCACGAATGACCGGGCCGGGATTCGACCTGAACACGGCATCAACCGACGCAACGCCTCACAAGATCGGTGACGGCTTTCTGTACCTCGGTGCCAGTTTCCGTATTCCGCATACACAGCTCGAGATGGACCTGGGCGCACTGCTCGGCTATGCACTGTTCGAACGACTGACCCATGAAGGCATCCAGTCCGCTGCGATCTTGTCGATCACCTGGCGGCCCTGAGCTTTGCCGCCCAACTTGCAGATATGCTTCCGTTCTGGCGTCTTGATAAGACGGCGCTTCGCAGTCGGTAGCCTTGCTTTTCATTTATATGCGACTCCCTTTTTTCTGTTTCGACTCACTCAAGCGCCGTCGCAGGTAAAACTCGTATTCTGCAGGCCACAGTCCCAAATTCGAAGCCCTTTTTGCCGCTCAGCTGAGCCTATAAAACGGCGCCAGGGACGGCGCCGTTTTATCGCCTTGCGTAACCGGCTGGCAATGGTGCGCAGCGGAATTGCCAGTCCGGGTTTACGCGATTGTTAGCTGC
>WGBK01000192.1 GCA_015494335.1 Gammaproteobacteria bacterium
AAGAAGGCATACACGGCCGCCACGGCAGCCGCCTCGGTCGGCGTGAAGATGCCGCCATAGATACCGCCGAGGATGATGACGATCAGCATCAGCCCCCAGAAGGCGTCACGGGCGGAGGCAAAAATCTCGCCCCAGCCGGCCCAGGGCTGCGCCGGCAGGTTCTTCCAGCGCGCAACGATGTAGATAGCCAGCATCAGCATGCCACCGGCCAGCAGTCCCGGGATGACGCCGCCGAGAAACATGCGGCCCACGGATACATCGGTGGCCGCTGCATAGACGACCATGACGATGGACGGCGGAATCAGGATACCCAGGGTGCCGGCGTTGCAGATCACGCCGGCGGCAAACTCGCGGGTATATCCCACCTGCAGCATGCCGGCGATGACGATACTGCCGATCGCCACCACGGTGGCCGGCGAAGAGCCGGACAGGGCCGCAAACAGCATGCAGGCGAATACCGAGGCCATGGCCAGGCCGCCACGCATCGAGCCCACCACGGCTATGGCGAAGCGGATGATCCGATGGGCCACGCCACCGGTGGACATGAACACCGAAGCCAGGATGAAAAACGGGATCGCCAGCAGCGTGTAATGGCCCTCGAAGGCCGAGAACAGGGTTTGCGCCACCGAGGCCAGCGAAGCATTGGAGAAGAGCAGGAAGAACAGGATGCTCGAAAGACCCAGCGAAACGGCAATGGGCACGCCGATCAGCATCAGGCCGACGACCATCAGAAACAGCAGGGCGATGTTCATTTTGCATCCTCCCGCAGTTCGGCCACGGTTTTCTCGAGCTCTTCCTCGACCTCGTGGGTCGCAATCAGCTTGTCCAGACGACCGTTAACCACCTGCCAGGCCAGTTGCAGGAAACGCCAGGTCAGCAGCGACATGCCGAGGGGCAAGGCCGCATAAGGTATGAAGCGCGGCAGGCGTTCCCAGGCCTCGCCTTCGTTGAGCCAGTCCGCGAGAAACATCAGGAAACCGGGCATTGGAATATCATCGGTTTCCAGCCAGGCACGCTTGGTAACGAAAGGCCACCAGTATTCCCAGGCACCGATCGTGAGCAACACCGCGAAGGCCAGGCAGGCTGCCGCCGAAACCAGGGCCAGGATGTAACGCCAGCGAGGGCTGGCCAGGTTGATGATGACATCGACCCCAATATGGATGTGCTTCTTGACCCCGTAGGAAGCGCCCATCAACACCAGCCAGGCAAACAGGTACACGGTCACCTCGATACCCCAGAGGATATTGCTGTTGAACAGGTAACGGGCAACCACATTGGCAAAGGTGATCAGCGTCATCAGGCCCAGGCAAACCGCAATGCTGGTTTCCTCGATCTCGTCCACCCACCGTCCGATACGGCTGGTGAGCGTTTTGTCAGCGGAGTTGTCGCTCATGGCGGATCCTCACAAATCGACATGAAAAACCCCGGCAGGCACAAGGCCGAACCGGGGCGTCAGTCACGGAACTCCGAATCCTGCTAGCGATTCGAATCCAGTGCGGCCTTCAGCGTATCGCTGCCGACATCCTTTTCGAACTTCTTCCATACCGGCTTCAGCGCATCCACCCAGGCCTGGCGTTGCTGCGGCGTCAGCGTGCGCACCACACCACCGGCCTTGATGATGTTCTGCTTGTTTTCCTCGTTCACCTTGGTGGACTCGGCATTGCGGGTCTCGGTCACTTCCTTGAGGATCTGCGCCAGCTGATTGCGCACATCGGCCGGCAGGCCATCCCACCATTCGGTGGAAGTCACGACCAGGTAATCGAGAATGCCGTGGTTGGTCTCGGTAACGCCATCCTGCACTTCGAAGAACTTCTTGCCGTAGATATTGGACCAGGTGTTCTCCTGCCCGTCGATGACGCCGGTCTGCAGGCCGCCATAGACTTCCTTGAAGGACATCTTCTGCGGGATAGCGCCGAGCTGCTCGAACTGGGCCACCAGCACATCGGAAGGCTGCACGCGGAACTTCAGGCCCCTGGCGTCTTCCGGCTTGATTAGCGGACGATTGGCCGACATCTGCTTCATGCCGTTGTGCCAGAAGGCCAGCCCCTTCAGTCCGCGACGATTCATCGAGTTCTTCAGTTTCTCGCCGGCCGGGGAGTTCTGGAAGCGATCCACCGCCTCGACATCCTCGAACACGAAGGGCAGATCGAAGATGCGGAACTTCTTGGTGAACTTCTCGAATTTCGACAGCGAGGGCGCCGCCATCTGCACATCGCCGTTGAGCATGGCCTCGAGCACCTTCTTGTCGTCGTAGAGGGTGGAGTTCGGGTACACCTGCATGCAGGCCTTGCCGTTCATCTCCTTGTTGACCCGCTGCGCCAGCAAGGAGGCGGCAATACCCTTGGGATGACGATCGGTATTGGTCACATGGCTGAACTTGATGACAATCTCGCCCGGATCGCATTCCGACTTGGCAGAGGCGGGGGCGGACAGCAGCAGGGCCGAGGAAACGGCCAGGCCGAGGATGATATTGCGCATGTTGTTCTCCTGGTTATGGTTTTGGTCGCTTGCTGATAGCAGGATCCGGGCCAGGTTTGACTTGCCCCAGGCATGACAACACTTGCCCCAGGAAACAATATCCAAACCGGCGAAACTTGACCCAAAACTACATCTCCGGGGAGCGGAACTCCCCCCTTGGATTTACCCATGCTTCCAGGGAAATCAAGCGCCCCAAGCAGCTCTCCGGCTCCTCAAGCCATTCCTCGACGACGCAAGCCTCCGGTCCAGGCCAGCAGCACAAGCAACGCCAGGGCCAGTAGATCTGCCGGCTGAAGAACCCCACCGGAGGTTTCTTCATCGATACCGCTACCGTTATCGGCATTGGCGCCATACAGGCGGAAGCGGAGGTCACCCGTTTGCTCCACACCATCGAGGTAGCTGCTGCCCGGCGGATACTCGTCGCCGGAGACTTCGACAAGGTAGCTGCCGAGGTCGGCTCCGTTTTCCAGTACCAGATAGTAGGTTTCACCCGCCGTCAGCGGTCCCACCTGTGTCGAAAAGTCGATTTC
>WGBK01000193.1 GCA_015494335.1 Gammaproteobacteria bacterium
CCCTCGACATGCTGGACCAGGCAAGGATCTTCCTCAAGTCGGACTCCACGCTGCAACTGACGCGCTATGTGCTGGACGACCCTCAGGATGGCGCCAGCGCCAGCATTCTTGACCTGATTCGCGGCGGTCTGCGAAAGATCACCGGTCTGATCGCGCGGCGTCCGCAGGCCGTGTACCGTTTTCGTGCCGGCATCATGACCATCGGCGTGCGCGGCACCGAGTTCGTGGCCAAGCTCTGTGCCGCCGCCGATGATTGCCGGGAGTCGGCCGAGCGCAACGAACCCCAGGCGCGCCTGCACCTGGTGATGCTCGACGGCATGATCGACCTGCAAAACCGGGATGGCAAACCCGCTGGCGAGATGGTGATGGGGCAATACGCCGTGGTCGATGGCGAGGGACGCCTGCAGAGCCGGGACGGCGATCCGGCTCCGGGCCTGCTCGATGCCGACGAGGCCCGGCGTTTCAGTGAATTGCGGCCGCGGGACAGCAGTCTCTGGCCCTGGCTGGTCGGCGGCGCCCTGCTGGCCATTGGGCTTTGATAACCGAGGAAACGATACGATGAACTTCGCCAGCCTGTACAACTACTACGAACATCTGGTTTTCGATCACATCCAGCGCGAACTGATGCCACGCTATGCGGATCAGGACGAGGAATTCTTTCTCGACGTGGCCTGCTACTCGCTGACGCGCCTGCCGGCGCGCTATATCCGTCACGAGATCGACATGATCTACTACCTTGCGCCGGGCGAGCAGGAAGAGATGGAAAAGCGGGTGGCGAGCACGGTGGACGCCGCGGCCAAGTTCATACACGCGCGTCAGCAACAGACGCAACGAGAGGAAGCCCGGGGCGCCAAGACCCCGGATTGAGGGAAGCTACTTCACTCAGGCGGCGAGGGCGCCGGCCATCTCCAGCAGCTTGCGAACGGTGTATTGGCGATTGCCGATGACCACGGCCTGATTGAGCTGCACATAACCTTCGGCAAAGGCGATCAGCCGGTTGTTCTTGACCAGATAGGTTCCATTGGTCGATTGAAGGTCGCGCAGGTAGATCTCGCCATTCATGATCTGGAGTTCGGCATGACGCTTGCTGACGGTCTTGTCGTCCAGGTAGATATGACCTTCTCTTCCGATGATGTAAGTCCGGCTTTCCATGTTGTCTAGCTCCATAACGATTTCCTCGACAGGGACGGCTATTCTAAAGCAAGGATGCGAGTCTTGCCAAGACGCCTCGGCGAAATCAGCTTCCCCGATACTCGTATTTGATGAAACTCAGCGCGTGGGGGTTGGCCTCGTCCGCCGGGCGTTCCTCGCGCCAGGTCTCGGTCCAGCGCTGCGGATCGATCTCCGGAAACCAAGCATCCCCGTCGAAACGGGCATGCACGCGGGTGATCCACAGCTCCCGTGCCAGCTCCCGCTCCAGCGCCTGGGCATAGAGACTGGCGCCGCCGATCAGGAAGGCGCGGTCGTTGTCGCTGCATCGCTCCAGCGCCTGCTCGATACTGCCGCAGGTCTCGATTCCCTCCATGCTGTATTCCGGGTTGCGGCTCACCACCAGGTTGCGCCGCCCGGGCAACGG
Organism: Gammaproteobacteria bacterium; assembly: GCA_015494335.1. Taxonomy (GTDB): domain Bacteria; phylum Pseudomonadota; class Gammaproteobacteria; genus S144-22. The sequence continues at coordinate 1,577 of WGBK01000193.1, forward strand.
CCGTCCGATCGACTCGTAGGTACAGCGGCCCATGATCACCGGCTTGCCTAGGGTCGTGCGCTTGAAGAAGGCCAGGTCGGCCGGCAGGTGCCAGGGCAGGGCGTTGTCGCGGCCGATGAGGCGCTGGTCGTCCATCGCGGCGATGAGGGCAAGCTGGGTCATGAATCGGTCTCCGTGGCGTTGCAGATGCGGCTGTAGTCCCCGGGGGAGAGGTTTTCGGCACGGGCCTTCGGGTCGATGCCGAGACTCTGCAGTGTATCGCGGTCGATCCAGTCGCGCAGCGAGTTGGCGATGGTCTTGCGGCGCTGCCCGAAGGCGGACTGCACGATGCCGGCCAGGCGCTCCAGCTCCGCGACCGGAAAGGGCGGCTGTTCGTGGGGACGCAGACGAATGATGGCCGAATCCACCTTCGGCGGCGGCGTGAAGCATCCCGGCGGCACATCGAACAGGTACTCGGTTCCGCAATGATACTGCATCATCACCGACAGCCGTCCGTAGTGCTTGCTACCCGGGACGGCGATGATGCGCTCCGCGACTTCCTTCTGCAGCATGAAATGCATGTCCTCGATGCGGTCGGCCCATTGGAGCAGATGGAACATCAGCGGAGTCGAGATGTTGTAGGGCAGGTTGCCCACCACGCGCCAGGGCGTCGGCAGCTCCAGCGTGGAGAAATCCACCTGCAGGATGTCGGCGTTGATAAGATGCAGCCGGCCTACGGTTTCGGCCCGGCGCTGCAGGGATTCGATCAGATCCCGGTCCAGCTCGATTGCAGTCAGCTCCCGACACTGTTCCAGCAGTGGCAGGGTCAGCGCGCCCTGACCAGGGCCAATCTCGAGGAAGCTTTGTCCGGGTTGGGGCCGGATGGCGCGCAGCAGCTTGCGGATGATGTTGTCATCGTGCAAGAAGTGCTGACCGAAGCGTTTCTTGTGGCGGTGGCTGGGTTTGGGCATTGGCGGGAATCGGGGGCGTGATGGGCGAGATTATACGGGGATTCGGGAATGTTTGGATACGCGGGAGACATCTGGTCGGCTTTTGTCACGGTCTGGAAGCTCAAGGGCTCTTCGGGTTTGCATGTTGGCATCCCCAGCCGCCTTTCTCGGGTGCCTTGCCGCAGACGACTCCGTCCTTGAATCGAGCGCCTTCGAGCCGGGTTCCGATGATCTCCATCGACTCGAAGGCTTCGTCGATATCGAGATCCCTCAGGTCGGCCTCGCGCAGGTCGGCTCCGGCCAACCGGGTATCGATCAGAAGGCTGCCACGCAGATCCGCGTGTGAAAGCCGGGCACCGCGAAGGTTGGTGCCGCTCAGGTTTGCGCCTGCAAGTCGCGCGTAGGAAAGATCGGCGCGAGACAGGTCCAGACCCGAGAGATCCAAGCCGCTGAGGTCGCAACCGGGGCAGGAATTCGTCTCCAGCAAACGGGCCAGATTGGTTGACAGCCGCTTGTCCATGTCCGAATCGGCCTGGATGGCTGAGGCGGCCAGGAGCAGCAGTGCCAGCCACATCCGTTGGATACCCTTTTGTAGCGCGGGAGCCGACATGTGTTTTCCTCCGTTTCCATTTCAGATCGGGAGGGCAGTGAAAGGTTCGGGTTCCGACGCCGGGGTGTCAGGCGGAAACCGTTTTTCCGTGATGGCGGGCCTGCCCGATGGCCGAGTGGATGGCCTCGAACAGGCTGTTCGGATCGGCCTTTCCAGTGCCGGCCAGGGCCAGGGCGGTGCCGTGATCGACCGAAGTGCGGATGATCGGCAGGCCCAGGGTGGTGTTGATGGCGCGATGGAAGCCGGCGTGCTTGAGCACCGGAAGCCCCTGGTCGTGGTACATGGCCAGTACCGCATCGGCGTCGGCGAGGCCGTCGGGGGTAAACAGGGTATCGGCGGGCCAGGGGCCGCTGAGATCCAGCCCCTGGCTGCGCAGTCTCTCCAGCAGGGGGATGATGAGATCGATCTCCTCGCGACCGAGGTAGCCGTTCTCGCCGGCGTGTGGATTGAGGCCGCAGACCTTGATGTGTGGCCTCGGCAGGCCGAAGCGCTCGCGCAGATCCCGGTCGAGGATTTGCAGGATGGATTCCAGCCGTTCTTCGGTGATGGCGTCGGCAACCTCGCGCAGCGGCAGGTGGGTGGTGGCCAGGGCGACGCGCAAGCCTTCGGTGGCGAGCATCATCACCGGCTGTTGCCCGCCGCAGCGTTCGGCCAGGTACTCGGTGTGCCCGCTGAAGGGCAGGCCGGAGGCATTGATGATTTCCTTCTGGATCGGCGCCGTGACCATGGCGTCGAATTCGCCCTCGAGGCAGCCGTCACAGGCACGGTCCAGTTGATCGAGCACATAGGGGGCGTTGACGGCGTCCAGCCGCCCGGCGGTTACCGGCGCGCGCAATGGAATGTGCAGGATGTCCAGACCGGGCGTCGATGCCCGGTCGGGTCGGTAATCGGGCAGGGCGATTGGATGGCCGCTGTCATGAGCGCGTTCCTCTATCAGCGCCCGGTCGCCGAGGATGACCAGCCGCGCGTCGAAGTCGCCTTCGCGGATACAGGCCATCAGCTCCGGCCCGATACCGGCTGGCTCCCCGCTGGTGATTGCAAGCCGGATCATGGGGCGGTCGGTCAGGAGGGGTTCTTGTCGTCGAGGATCTTGACGAAGGCTTCGTCGCGCAGGCGACGCTGCCACAACTCGAGCACCTCGTCGCGCTTCTGCTTCTGCAGCAGCGCGCGAATCTTGCGACGCTTGCTCTCGTCGGTTTCGTCGACGGTGCGGCGCTCCAGCACCTGCAGCAGGTGCCAGCCGAAAGGAGACTGGAACACTTCGCTGATCTCGCCTTCCGGCGTGGACAGCATGACCTTCTCGAATTCGGGTACCATCACGCCCTTGCCGACCCAGCCGAGATCACCGCCGAGCCCCTTGGAGCCGGGGTCGTCGGAATACTTGCGTGCCAGCTCGGCGAAGTCCGCTCCCTGCTGCAGCTGCTGGCGGATCTCCTCGAGCTTGCGCCGTGCATCTTCGTCACTGGTGACGGTGTCGGGCTTGATCAGGATGTGTCGAGCGTGGGTTTGCTGGGTCAGCACCTGGTCGCTGTCGCGCAAGTCGACCAGCTTGACGATATGAAAGCCGCCAGCGGCGCGAATGGGGTCGCTGACCTGACCCGGCTGCATCCCGGGCACGAGATCGGAGAACAGGCTGGGCACTTCGGCATGCTTGCGCCAGCCCAGGTCGCCGCCCTGCAGGGCGGTGCCGCTGGCCGAGTTCCTGCGTGCCAGCTCGGCAAAATCCTCGCCGGCGCGGGCACGGGCGACGATATCCTCTGCCTTGCGGCGTGCCTCGGTCACCTGCTCACTGCTGGCGCCGTCGGGTAGGGCGATGAGGATATGAGCCAAATGATATTCGCGGTTCTCGTTCTGGCCCTGGGTGCGCTTGAGGTAGTCGTCGACTTCCTGCTCGCTGATCTTCACGTTTTGCCGTGCATAGCTGCCCTTGATGGTGTTGATCATCATCTCGCGGCGGATCTTTTCGCGGAACTTGCGATAGTCGATGCCGTTGGCCAGCAGGGCCTGGCGGAAACGGGTCAGGTTCATGCCGTTGTTGGCGTCGAGCTTTTCCATTGCCCGGTTAAGCTGGCTGTCGCTGATGGTGACGCCGCGCTGCCTGGCCTGTTGCAGCAGGATCGACTGGTTGATCAGCAGTTCCAGTACCTGCGGTGCGATCTCTTCGTCCGCCGGCAGTTGCCGGCCCTGCAGCTTGAATTCGTCGCGCAGGCGCTGGATTTCCTGTTGCAGCTGGCGGCGGGTGATGACCTCGTCCTCGACGATGGCGACGATGCGGTCGATCTCGGTGGCATCGGGGGGGACGGGCGAGGACTGGGCCCGGGAGCCCAGGGGTATGAGCAGCAGCAGGCCGAGCAGCAGGACGGTGATTGTTTTCATGCGATATCTGGTTGATGGATGAGCGGTCATGGCGTGGGTGCGCAATCAGAACGCGGGATGATAACCGAGAATGGCTGACTCGGCGATGGAATCGATGCGCTTGCCGGCACTGCCCAGGCCTTTCAGGGTCAGTTGAAGCAGAACGGAGCGATCGACCCGGGTGAAATCGCGATCCGCCGCTTCGCGGTAGAGCAGCTTGAAGCCCCAGCAACAGCTCTGCCAGGCGATTCCTCCGAGGTTTTCCACCGGCATCTGCCGTCGCACCGAGTACTGCCGCTTGGCGAACAGTTGCCATTGCCCGGACAGGGGATAGACCATCGAGATGGTGGATTGTTCCAGTTTGTCACGGCGCAGGTGGTATTCGAGATTCAGCACGCGGCCATCCCTGTCGTGGCGCAGCGCGATGTCGCCCTGTTCCGGCTCGCCGGCATCCTGGTCGTAGGCGGAGGACAGCTCCAGGGTCCAGGCCGCGCTGGGGGCATAGCGCATGCGCGTCATCAGCGGCGAACGGTCGCGGCTGTCGGCCTGTCCGTCGAGACTGACCCGGCGGGGTTCCAGCCAGTGGGCCTGGGCCAGGGTCAGGCTCAGTATCTCGCGGTTGTCGGTGTCGTAGAGCCGGCTGCTCAGGGACAGGCTGACCTGTTGCGCGTCGCCGACCCGGTCGCCGCCGCTGAAGCGGTTGTCGACGAACAGGTTGTCGAGGTTTTCCGGCAGCTTCGAGCTGTCGAAATCCGGTAGCCCGCTCTGGTCGCGGAAGGGTGCATAGAGCAGATAGAGACGGGGTTCCAGGGTTTGTCGCCAGGCCCTGGTTTCGCCGACCAGGCGTTCGAATACCAGGCCGCTGTCGAGGCTGGCGATGGCGAGACTGCGGTTGGGTTCCCGGTCTCCGTTGAGGGCCTGGTCCAGTCGGTATTCGGCCAGATCCAGGCGCAGCGCGGGTTGCAGATAGCCGGCGGCGGATTCCAGGCGATAGCGCAAGCTCGGCGTGATCCACAGTCGCTCGCCCTCCAGGTTGCTGTCGTGGCGGAATTGCGTCCACTGGTTCTTCCAGTCGAGGGTCCAGCGGCCTTCCGGGTCGAGGAACAGGCGGTTGAGCTCCAGTTGCGGCCAGCGCTCGTAGGGCCGTTCGCTGACCGGCTTGTCCAGGTTCAGGGCCTGGTAACGGTTGTAGAGCAGCGAGGCTTCCCAGCCCAGTGGGGTGGCGTTGAATTGCAGCTCGCTCTTCAGCCAGTCCTGGTTCTGGCCCGTGGCCGGCGGATCGAAATCGTCGAGGTAGTCTCCGTCGGAAACCTTCTGGTAGAGCAGTCGGGCATGAATGCCGCCGGGCAGTTCGGATTCGTTGCGCCAGCGCTCGAGCCAGCGGTGCCGCCCGGTTTCCTGGTCCTCGATACTGGCCAGATCCAGTTGCCCGGAGTGGTTGGCGAACAGGTAACGGGTTTCCGTATCCAGGCCGGTGCCGCGTCGGCTGGATTCGAAGGGAGTGAGGGTCATGTCGTAGTTGGGCGCCAGGTTCCAGTACAGGGGCAGGCGCAACAGGCTGCCGTTGCGATCACTGCTTTCGAGGGTCGGCACCAGCAGGCCGCTGAGACGGCGGTCGTCGATGGGAAACTGCATCCAGGGCAGGTAAAGCACAGGCAGGCCGCCGAGTCGCAGTACGCTGTTGATGGCAGTGCCGCGACCGCTCTCGCGGTCGATGTCGAGGCGGGATGCGCTGAGGCTCCAGGCCTCGTTGCCGGGGTCGCAGGTCGAGTAGCGAACCGAATCGAAACGGCTGACCTGGTCGCTGCGTAACAGCACTTGGCGGGCATCACCGCGCAGGTGGTTTTCCGACAGCGTGAAGCGGACCTGTTCGAGCCGGCCGCGGTCCGGGTTACGCCACAGTTGCAGTTGCCCGGCCTCGAGACGCAGGCCCCCGTCGCTGTAGATCAGGGGGCCCTCGGCCTCGATCCGCTGGTCGCTGCGGTCGAGGAGCAAGCGTTCGGCCTCGATATTGCGGGGTGGCCGGCTCAGGCTGACATCACCGAGGAATTCGAGGATGCGACCGTCAGGACTGAACAGGCGATCCGCCTCGATTGTTGTGGCCGTCTTGCCGGTGGTATCCGCAGTAGCTGCGGGCGGCGTGTACAGCGGCACGCGGCACAGACTCCAGTCGCTGGAGGCCCTCAGCGGCTGGATTGGCAACAGGGCAAGTAGCAGGAAAAACGAGGCAGGGCGCACGGATGCAGCGGGGCTCCAGATCAAAGGAAGGATTTTGGCATAGACGGCCGGGGAAACCTACCACTGGAGGCCCTGTTGGAGCCTTGTGGAAGGCTGGGCTTCGGCTTGTGCTATGCTGATCAGATACTCGATTACCGGTATTTTGCATGCGTCTTCTTTCCCTGTTGTTTCTTCTTGCCGTTTCCCTTTCCACCCAGGCTCAGAAGGGTCCTGCAGTGCCCGATTACCCGCTGGATCGGGTGGCCGAGGGTGTGTATGTCATTCACGGCCCGTTGACCACGCCGAACCCGCAGAACCAGGGCTTCATGAACAACCCGGCCTTCGTGATGACCTCGGCCGGGGTCGTGATGATCGATCCGGGCGGCAGCCTGCAATCGGGCGAGATGGCGCTGCGCCAACTGGCCAAACTAACCGATCAGCCGGTGGTGGCGGTGTTCAACAGCCATATCCACGGCGACCACTGGCTCGGCAACCAGGCGGTGCGAGCGGCCTATCCGAAAGTGAAGATCTACGCCCATCCGAAGATGATTGAAATGGCGAAGGACGGAGCTGGTGACGACTGGATCGCCATGCTGGCCCAGGCCGCACCGGGCGCTGCCGACGGCACGCTGCCGGAGATTCCCGACAGCACGGTCAGCAACGATCAGGTGATTCGCATCGGCGATGTCGATTTCACCATTCATCATTTCGGGCAGACCCATACGCCGACGGACATCATGATCTCGATCCGTGGCGGTCGCATCCTGTTCACCGGTGACAACCTGCTCAACGGCCGTCTGGGCAACACCCGCGATGCCCACATCGGCAACATGATCGAGAAAACCGATGCACTGGTCGCGCGCCTGGACCCGAAAGTGATCGTTCCCGGCCACGGCCGCAGCGGCGACCGGGCCATGTACGATCATGCGATGGAGCCCTTTCGCATCCTCTACCGGGTGGTTCGCGAGAATTACGAGAACGAGGTCAG
>WGBK01000194.1 GCA_015494335.1 Gammaproteobacteria bacterium
CCGACTACGGCGCCTTCGTCGAGATCGAGGAGGGCGTCGAGGGCCTGGTCCACGTCTCGGAGATGGACTGGACCAACAAGAACGTCAACCCCAACAAGGTGGTCAACCTCGGCGACGAGGTCGAGGTCATGATCCTCGAGATCGACGAGGACCGCCGGCGCATCTCCCTGGGCATGAAGCAGTGCATGCCGAATCCCTGGGACGAGTTCGCGGCCAGCCACAACAAGGGCGATGTCATCAGCGGCAAGATCAAGTCGATCACCGATTTCGGCATTTTCGTCGGCCTCGAGGGCAACATCGACGGCCTCATCCATCTCACCGACCTGTCCTGGAACCAGTCCGGCGACGAAGCCGTGCGCAACTACTCCAAGGGTCAGGAAGTCGAGGCCATGGTGCTGTCCATCGATCCCGAGCGCGAGCGCATCTCGCTGGGCATCAAGCAGCTGGACAAGGATCCCTTCTCCAACTTCATCGGCAAGCACCCGAAGGGCAGTATCGTCAAGGGCAGCGTGATTGCCGTTGAGCCGAAGGCCGCCATCGTCGATCTGGGCGAGGGCATCGAGGGCGTGCTGCGCGCTTCCGAGATGGCCGCCGACCGCGTCGAGGATGCCCGTACCTTCCTCAGCGAAGGCGACGAGGTGGAAGCCAAGATCACCGGCATGGATCGCAAGAACCGTCAGGTCTTCCTGTCGATCAAGGCCAAGGACCAGGACGAGGAAGCCGAAGCACTGCAGGATTACGCCTCCAGCGCCGACACGACCGCGACCACCAGCTTTGGCGATCTGCTCAAGGAAAAGCTCGGCAGCGAATAAGCCAAAAGGCTGCAAAAAGAGAGGGGCCGGCTTTTGTCGGCCCCTTTTTTGTGCCTGTGCTTGATGTTGTTGATAAAAGTCCTTGATTTTTCGAGTGTTTTTGAACGATCATAGTGTCCGTTAATAAACCGACGGCGCCAACACGACATGACCGAACGCGATTTCACGCCCTCCCTGACCCGCTCCGACCTGATCGACAACCTGGCACGCAGCCAGAATCACCTGAACTACAAGGATGTCGAGATTGCGGTCAAGAGCCTGATCGAGATGATGAGCAGTGCGCTGGCCCAGGGCGAGCGGATCGAGATCCGCGGTTTCGGCAGCTTCAGTCTGCACTACCGTCCTCCCCGCGTGGGACGCAACCCCAAGTCCGGCGAAAAGGTCCAGCTGCCGGGCAAGTATGTGCCCCATTTCAAGCCGGGCAAGGAATTGCGCGATCGCGCCAACAACCAGAAACCGCCGCGTCGTTGACCCCGGACCCTCTTTGCGACAGGCTGGGATCATGTCAATGATCTCCCGCTACCTGTAGAATGGCCGCGCTCATGGACATGGATCTGCTCGCCATCATTCTCGTTTCCCTGCTGATCGGCTGGTTGATCGGCCGTTTTGCCGCTTCCCGCGGGCGCGAACGGGAAACCCAGGGCAGCGACTGCTCCGGTTCCTACATCCAGGGCCTCAACTACCTGCTGGCCAACCAGCCCGACAAGGCCATCGACCTTTTCGTCGACCTGATCAAGGTGGATGGCGACACCATCGAAACCCATCTCGCGCTCGGCAACCTGTTTCGTTCCAAGGGCGAGGTCGATCGCGCCATCAAGATCCACCAGAACCTGGTTGCCCGGCCCAATCTCGATACCGATCAGCGACAACTGGCGCTGTCGGAACTGGCCGCCGACTACATGAAAGCGGGGTTGCTCGACCGCGCCGAAAACCTCTACCGGGAACTGCTGCAGATCCGGCCAAACAATGCCGAGGCTTTGCGTCGCCTGTTCGATATCTACAGCACCGAGAAGAGCTGGTCCGATGCTGTCGAGATCGCCCAGCGGCTGCAGCAGCTGAAGGATCCGGAAAGCAGGGTATTGCTGACCCACAGCCTCTGCGAGCAGGCCCAGCAGGCAATGGAGCAGGGGAATCTGCGCAATGCCCGTGAACTGCTCAAGCAGGCGCTGGATACCGACGAGGAGAACCTGCGCGCGCAGCTGCTGATGGTCGAGCTGTTGCAGCGACAGGGTGATCTTCGGGGCGCTGCAAAGCGTCTGTCACAGGCGGCGCAACGCCTGCCCGAGTACGCCGAATGCTATCTCGAACCGGCACGTCAGCTGTTCAACACGCGGGGCGACAGTGACGGGCAACTGCGTTTTCTGATTGAACTCTATGGACGGCATCCTTCGCCGGATGTGGCGCTGGAGATCCTGACGCTGTACCGCGGCCGCAACCAGCACGACGAGCTGCTGGATTTCCTGCGCCAGGCCCTGCGCCAGCCCGGCTCGCTGCAGCTGCTCGATTTCTGTTTCCACTATTTCAAGTCACCGGCGAGAGCCCAGCAGCTGCAGGGCTTCTGGCCGGAACTGACCCATTATCTCGAAACCCTGAACCGCCAGCGCGAGGCCTATCGCTGCCAGGTCTGTGGCTACGGTTCCCGTGCCATGCAATGGCAGTGCCCCAGCTGCAATTCCTGGTCCAGCTTCAAGCCGGCCTGAACCCGAGGAGGTATTCAAGCCCATGCAAGATCCGATCTCTCCGCGCATCATCGTTGCGCTGGACTATGCCGAAGCGCAGCCGGCCCTGGAGCTGGTCGCCCGCCTGGATCCCGGCCTGTGTCGGCTCAAGGTCGGCAAGGAGCTGTTCACCGCGGCCGGGCCTGATCTGGTGCGCCGCCTGGTCGATCGCGGCTTCGATGTGTTTCTCGACCTGAAGTTTCACGACATCCCCCATACCGTGCAGAAGGCGGTGGTTGCGGCGGCTTCACTGGGCGTATGGATGGTCAATGTGCATGCCCTCGGCGGGTCGGAGATGCTGCGCGCGGCGCGGGAAGCTCTCGAGTCCGTGGATCGTCCGCCGAAGCTCATTGCCGTATCCCTGCTGACCAGCATGAGCCAGCACGATCTCGAGGAAATCGGGATCGAGAAGCCGGTGCAACAGGAAGTGCTCGACCTGACCCGTCTCGCACTCGATGCCGGGCTCGACGGCATGGTCTGTTCGGCCCGCGAGGCCGAGCTGTTGCGCCGGGAGTTCGGCGAGACTCCGTTGCTGGTTACCCCCGGGATCCGGCCCCAGGGCAGCGATCGCGACGATCAGCAACGCATCATGACGCCCGCTGCCGCGTTGCAGGCCGGTTCCAGCTATCTGGTCATCGGCAGGCCGATCACCCGCAGCGAGGATCCCCTGGCCAGCCTGCGCGACATCGAGCAGTCGCTGCACGGCTGACAGTGTCCGTTCCAGCGGCTACAATGCCCGCCTGAACCCACCACCTGGCTGAGACGATGGATCCCAATTTCCTCGAATTCGAACAACCGATCGCCGAGCTGCAGGCCAAGATCGAAGAGCTGCGTTTCGTCACCGACGACTCGGACATCAATATTACCGAAGAGATCGCCACCCTGCAGAACAAGGTCGAGACCCTGACCCAGTCGATCTTCTCCAAGCTCACGCCCTGGCAGATTTCCCAGCTCGCGCGGCATCCGAACCGGCCTCATGCCCTGGATTACATCAATCGCATCTTCGAGGATTTCGAGTTTCTGCACGGTGATCGCTGCTATGCCGACGACCCGCCCATGGTCGGTGGCATCGGCCGCCTCGACGGCAAGCCGGTGATGGTCATCGGCCAGCAGAAGGGGCGGGATACCAAGGAAAAGATCAAGCGCAACTTCGGCATGCCGCGTCCTGAGGGCTATCGCAAGGCGAAGCGCCTGATGCGCCTGGCGGAAAAGTTCAAGCTGCCGCTGATCACGCTGGTGGATACGCCCGGCGCCTACCCCGGCATCGGCGCCGAGGAACGGGGCCAGAGCGAGGCCATCGCGCGCAATCTCTATGTGCTGGCAGAGCTGCGTACCCCCATCGTTAGTACCATCACTGGCGAGGGCGGTTCCGGCGGCGCCCTGGCGATCGCCGTCGGAGACCGCATCAACATGCTGCAGTACGCAACCTACTCGGTGATCTCGCCCGAGGGTTGTGCCTCGATCCTGTGGAAGTCCGCCGAAAAGGCACCCCAGGCGGCCGAGGCCCTGGGCATCACCGCCGAGCGCCTGAAGGAACTGGAGCTGATCGACAATATCATCCCCGAGCCTCTTGGCGGAGCGCACCGCGACCCCGAACAGATGGCGACGACGCTGCGCGATCAACTGATCGAGGATATCGACCGTCTCG